>DATEEG010000056.1:0-4247 GCA_035281305.1 Acidimicrobiia bacterium
ACCGGGAGAACTCGAGAAGGTCATCGGCTGATCTAGATTTGCTCCTTCCAACCAGGAAGTAGGTGCCCATATCTCCTTTGCCCCCTTGACGGGGATGACTCCGAGCGGTTCGCAGGATCGTTCGCCAGAGGGCGTTTGAAGGCTCTCACTGGGAGTAGTTGCTCGACATCCGCATCGTTTCGGCGATGTGGACGTTGACCAGCGACGGCAGGCCTGACTTCAAAGCCCGATCGAGGGCTGGTCTCAGGTCGGAGGCGTCGGTCACCAGTTCTGCGTAGCCACCGAGGCCCCGCACGACTTCGTGGTACGGCCGGCGTCCGAGATCGGCAGCGACGACTCTGTCGGGATAGAGCATCGTGTGGAACGTCTTGATATTTCCCCACACTCCGTCGTTGCCGACCACGCCGATGACCGGCAGGCCCAGCCGCACGAACGTGTCGAACTCGAAGCCGTTGAACCCGAAGGCGCCGTCTCCGTAGACGATCCCGACCAACTTCTCGGGGAACGCCACTTTGGCCGCCAGGGCGAACGGGGCGCCGGTACCCAGAGTCCCGAATGGGCCCGGATCGAGGACGTGGCCGGGATGCGAGACCTGTAGCCAGCGGGCGGTGGTAGAGACGATGTCGCCACCATCGACCGCCACGATCGCATCGGCTCCGAAGAACTCTCCGACGTCGCGACCAAATCGCTGAGGGTTGACCGGCGCGGGTGGAGCCGATTCCGCTTCAGCCTCCAGTTCCTGACGGCGAGAACGCTCGATGTCGCCTATCTCATCCGCCCAGGAGCGGTCGGTGCCGCCGTGGAAGTCCGTCCGATTGAGAAGCTGATCCACGACAGTCATGGGGTCGGCCACGATCCCGATGTCGACCGAGCGGTTCCATCCGATCTTGTTCGAATCGAGGTCGACGTGGACCACGACGGCGTCGGGATTGACCCGTTCCCCGTAGTTGGTTCGGAAGTCCCAATCGACTCCGAGACCGATGAGAAGGTCGCAGGCCGACATGGCTTGGGACCGAGCGTGATTGCCGAGCAGAGGATGGTCGTAAGGCAATGACCCGCGGGCGCGGCTGTTGAGAAAGGTCGGGGCGTTGATCACCTCGGCCATCTCGCGCAGCCGGTTGCCGGAACCGTCGCGCGATCCGGCCCCGGCGAAGATCAGCGGACGCGACGAGTTCTTGACGGCAGCGACGATCAGATCGAGTCCGGCCGGATCGGCTCCCTGACCGCCTCGAGATCGGTAGCCGCTGGGCCAATTCACTGTGTCTTCGTCGACCATGTCGAACTGGACATCCATCGGGACGTCGAGAAAGACCGGTGCGCCGCGACCCCCGAAGGCGTGGCGTGCGGCCGTCGCAATGTAATCGGCCAGGCGCCCGACCTCCCAGGCGGTCGCGGCCCAGGCGGTGATGCCCTGGAAAAGCTGGGGATGGTTCATCTCCTGGAGGCCGCCTCTGAGTTCCTGGCGGATGAAATGGCGCCCTCCGATCAGGAGCATCGGCGTCCGGGCGAACCAGGCGGTCGCCACCCCCGTGATGGAGTCTGTCACTCCCGGCCCGGCCGTGACCACCGCGACTCCGAGGCGGCCGGTCAGCCGGGTGTAGGCCTCGGCGGCATGTGCGGCCGCCTGCTCGTGGCGAACGTCGACAATCTTGATTCCCTCCTGGACGCAGCCGTCGAGGATGGCGACGATGTGGCCCCCCGACAGGGTGAAGACGGTATCGACCCCCTCGGCCTTCAGCGCCCGGGCGATGATCTGGCCCCCGTGAATCTTCATGAGGTGAGGTTATGCGTTGTGCGTGATCCGTGGTGGGGGGATGAGGAGGGAAGCGTTTGAAGTCGAGGTCTGAGGTCTTGGCTCATGGCTCATAGCTCGCGCGACATCCAGATCGAGTCGTCTTCTTTGAACCCGTGGCGGGTGTAGAAGGCGCGGACTCGGTTGTTGGGGCGCTCGGTCTCAAGGAACATGCGAGTGAGGCCCCTCCGGCGGAGGTCGTCGAGGAGTTCTTCGAAGGCTGCCCCTCCCAGGCCCTGACCGCGCGAACGAACATATATCTCATCGAGCAGCGCATCGCGTCCGCCCGACTCGATCGAATATCCCCAGGTCACCACCGCATAGCCGGAGGGTGGCTCCCCGAATACATAGACAAGCCCGAGTTCGTCATCCCGAAGCAGCGGGTGGAGCGCCGCACGCACTCGACCGTCGTCATGGGCGTGTCCGTCAATCTCGTTGAACTCTGCTGAGAGGCTGACGACCTGGTCCAAGTCATCGAGCCGGGCCCGTCTGATCATCGGTCGTTGCGGACCAGGTCTTGGTAGGTCTCACGAGCGAACACCAGCCGCGCCTCTCCGTCGGCCACGAAGACAACTGCCGGTCTCGGCACCTTGTTGTAGTTCGAACCCATCGAGTGGCCGTACGCTCCTGTCACCGGAGTTGCGAGGAGGTCACCGACCGTCAGGTCGTCGGGAACTGACCCTGCACGAACCAGGACGTCTCCAGACTCGCAGTGCTTGCCAACGACCCGAACCCGCACCGACCGATCGGCCTTCACGGCCCTGGGCAGAAACGTCTCGTATCCACTCCCGTACAGCACCGGTCGAGGGTTGTCGCTCATGCCACCGTCGACCGCAACGTAGGTGCGCACCCCCGGAATGTCCTTGATGGTCCCGACGGTGTAGATGGTCACAGCCGCGCCGGCCACGATCGCCCGCCCGGGTTCCACCGACAGGGCTGCGTTGATTCCGGCCTCGTGTGCTGCGGTCTTGAGAATGCGCGCATAGTCGGCAATCGAGGGCGCTTCTTCACCCTCGACGTAGGCGACACCCAGGCCGCCTCCCATCGACAATTCTTCGAGGGAGTGATTGTTGACGAACCCTGCCACTGCGGCCAGAGCGGCGGCAAACGAGTCGACCAAGAACACCTGTGAGCCGATATGCAGGTGGATGCCCCGGAGGCGAATCCCGGGATGGGAACGGGCCGCGATGATGGCCGCAGCCGCGGCGCCCGTCGACAGCGTGAAGCCGAACTTCGAGTCGTCCTGGCCGGTGGCGACGTAATGATGAGTGTGGGCCTCGATCCCGGGCGTGATCCGCAACAGAACGTCGAAGACATGGCCGGTGCGATCGTGAACCCGAGTGATTCGAGCGAACTCGTCGAAGCTGTCGATCACGAGCCGGCCTACGCCGGCGGTGGCGGCCTGTTCGATCTCGGCGTCGCTCTTGTTGTTTCCGTGCATGACAAGTCGATCACCCGGAACTCCGGCTTGAAGTGCGACGAACATCTCTCCACCGGTGGCGACGTCGATCTTCATCCGTTCCTCATGTGCCAGCCGGGCCATCGCCAGGCACAAGAACGCCTTGCTGGCGTACACGGCCCCCTCCCCGAAGGCGTCACGGGCCTGGCGACAGCGTGTGCGCAAGTGAGCCTCGTCATACACGAACAGGGGTGTCCCGAACTCCGCGGCCAGCTCCAGGGTTGAGCAACCTCCGATCAACAGCTCCCCCGATGGTCCCTCCTCCGCGGTGTCAGGAAGCAGCGACCAGGGAACCAACGACATTCTGTATTTGTATCAGGTCTCGGGATAGACCAAATCCGCGGAGAGAACCGGAGCCGATCGCCGGCCTAGCGGCCGCTCAACAGCTTCAGCGCCCGTGACATCACCCGGGAGCGTCGACCGGACCGCGCCTCGCTCCGATCAATCGCAGGCACGAGGCGGGAAGCCGCATTGACCCCGATCCACCTGAGCGGTTCCGGCTCCCACCGTCTTGACCGATGACCGACCCAGGGAAGCCGAACGAGATCCGTGTCTCTCTCGAGAACCAGATCGGCCAGGGTCCGACCTCCGAGGTTGGCAGCGGCGACCCCGTCGCCCACATATCCGCCGGCATGGCCGATACCGGTCTCCCTGTCGAAGCGGACCGAGGGCTGCCAGTCGCGGGGAACGGCCACGGCCCCACCCCACCGATGAGTCACGGAGGCGTCTCCGAGTTCAGGGAACAAATCACGAAGAATCTTCTCGACGGCTGCGTGGACCAACGGCTCCCTTTCGTAGGAGGGATCCAGCTTCGACCCGAAGTGATAGCGGGCGCCGCGGCCTCCAAAGGCCAGGCGTCCATCAAGCGTGCGCTGACCGTAGATGATCAGGCGGCGGGCATCGTTGAACGTCGGACGATTGTCGAAACCGACCTTGTCCCAGAAGTCCGACGGCAGGGGTTCGGTCGCGACCATCAGTGAATACACCGGGATGTAG
>DATEEG010000057.1:0-3093 GCA_035281305.1 Acidimicrobiia bacterium
CATCTCGATCTCCCTCGGATCACCCAGCGGAACGTCGATCACCCCAGCCACCCGACCCGGCCGCGGGCTCATCACCACTACCCGATTTGAGAGGAACACCGCTTCCGTGATGTTGTGAGTCACGAAGACGACAGTTATGCCCGCGGGCCGGGTAAGCCGCAGGAGTTCGAGGTTCATCGCCTCACGGGTAAATTCGTCGAGAGCTCCGAACGGTTCGTCCATGAGTAGGACTTTGGGGCGGTAGGCAAGGACTCGGGCAAGAGCAACACGCTGCTGCATACCTCCCGACAGGTGCTGGGGAAGGGCGTTGCTGAAATCCCCCAGTCCGACCATCTCCAGAGTCTCAGCAACGCGATCCCGGATTACCGTGGAGTTCAGCCCGAACACCTCGGCGGGAAGCATCACATTCTTCGCCACAGTCCGCCAGGGCAGGAGCACGGGTCGCTGAAACATCACACCAATGTCCCGGCTGGGCTCATCGAGGGTGTCGCCCTCGAAGAGGACCCGCCCCGACGTAGGGGTCAGTAGACCGGCGACAATATTGAGCAGGGTGGTTTTGCCGCAGCCGCTGGGACCGACCAACGACACGAAGGAACCCTCTTCGATCTGCAGCCGCACTGGCCGGAGTGCCTCCACCGTCCCCTGACCCCGGGTCATATAGGTCTTCGCTACGGAATCCAGTTCGAGGATCACTCCTCGCTCACTCCGTTTCCTCCTTGACGCTCTTGGGCCTGCAATCTAAAGATAGAAGGTCCCGGCGCCGTTGGCTCGGACGCCGGGACCTTCTCAACCATGACCGTTAACGTATCTTTCGATCAACCCTCGTAGGCGCGAGAGGTGACCGCGTCCAGGTCGAAGTCGTTGATGAGCGGGATCAGCTCGTCCTCGAGCAGGACGTCGAGATCAACGGCGTCGGCGTCGATGGCGCCTTCTTCCTCGGTTCCCTGTGAGGCGAACTCGAGATAGAGCTCCCAACCATCCCGATAGTGAGTTCCCCACGGCTCCCCTTCCATAACCGCAGGGGGAGTATTGAGATCGGCGCTTGCCACCCAGAAGGCCTCGGCCAGTGCCTCGTCCTCCCACAACTCGGGTTCGACGTCTCGAGTGAGTTGCTTGGCCTGATCCTGGTTGGCTTCGACCCACGCCGCCCCCTTGGCGATGGCCCGTCCGAACCTGGCGAGGAGATCAGTGTTGGCGTCGTAGTACTCACATGTGACGACCGGGGAGGTGGCCTGGAAATACTGAAACTCCTCCGGCATCAGCTGAGTCAAGGGCATACCCGCCGCCTCTAGGGAAGCAACGTCGAAAATGCTCGATGAATACGCCTGGGCGTCGCCATTCTCGAGGGCTTGGAATGTCACCGCGCCACCTTCACCGATGGGAAGGAGCTGGTAGTCGGTGCCTTCCTCAAGACCCACCGAGGCCATGATCGCCCGGATCAGAGGGATCTCTCCCCCTCCCGGCTCGGATACGCCGATCACACCACCGCTGAGGCCTTCCAGGCTGTCGATACCCGTCGCCTGCGGCGTGGCCAGACCGAACACGTTCTTGTAAGAAATGGTGAACAACTGCTTCAGGCAGTTGCCCTGGGCGAAACCCTGGGCAATGGCCGGTCCCGACGGATTACCGATATCGACGTTGCCCGCCACGATCTGCTGCACCGTGGCGCTGGAGCCCGAGACAATCACGATCTCGACATCCAGACCTTCCTCTTCGAAGAATCCAAGGGCATCGGCGGCGTAGAACTCGGCATATTGGATCGCACGCTGGTTGGTGAGCGCCACGGTGAGCGGGGTCATTTCCTGAGGGGCGGAGGTGGTCGTCCCCCCGTCTCCCCCAGTCGTGGTGGCCCCGCCGCCTCCATCGCAGGCCGCCACCATTAGAGCCAACGCCAATGCGAGCACCAGCAAGGGCGATCTTTGCCTAAACAACCGATTCATCTGGGCTCCTCCTACTTGGTCACTTAGCCCGGCTCGATGCCTTCCGCACACAGGTTGAAGGAGGCACCTGCATTGTCGAGAGTGTATAATGTTATTTGCATACCCGTCAACCGGTGGAAGGAGTGGTGAGGACACGTCCAGGATGACTCGGAGGCTGACCACCGCTCAAGCCCTGGTGCGGTTCCTCATGGCCCAGCAAACCGAACGAGACGGAGTGGCACGGCCTTTCTTGGGGGGCTGTTTCGGCATCTTCGGGCACGGCAATGTGGGCGGACTCGCCCAAGCGCTCCACCAGTACCGCTACGAATTCCGCTACATCCTGGCCCGTAACGAGCAGGCGATGGTCCACGCCTCGGCCGGCTTTGCTCGCATGGCCAACCGCCTCCGGGCTTTTGTCTGTGCAACCTCCATCGGCCCCGGGGCCACCAATCTCGTCACCGGGGCCGCCGGGGCCACCATCAACCGGCTTCCGGTCCTGCTCCTACCCGCGGACATGCCCGCAAGTCGCAGCCCTCGCCCGGTGTTGCAGCAGGTCGAGATTCCCTGGGCGACGTCGATCTCGGTCAACGACGCTCTGAAGCCAGTGTCGAAGTATTGGGACCGGATCGAGCGCTCGGAGCAACTGCTGTGGTCGGCTCCAGAGGCGATCCGGGTCCTCACCGATCCCGCCGAAACCGGAGCCGTCACCTTGGCCCTTCCCACCGATGTCCAGGCCGAGGCCTATGACTTCCCGGAGGAGTTCTTCAGGCCTCGGGTGTGGCATATCCCTCGCCCCCTACCCGACCCCGACCAGCTCGCCGAAGCTGCCAGATTGATCGCTGCGGCAGCAAAACCACTGATCGTGGCGGGTGGTGGGGTCATCTATTCCGAGGCCACCGAATCCCTGGCAAGGCTGGTGGAAAGCACCGGTATACCGGTGGTGGAGACCCACGCCGGCAAGGGATCGCTTCGTTATGACCATCCCGGCAACGCCGGTCCGCTGGGGGTGAACGGTGTCCCCGGTGCCTTTGAGATGGCCCAGGAGGCCGACCTGGTTATCGGCATGGGGACCCGGTGGACAGACGTCACTTCTGTTTCCCAGACCGCCTTCGCCAATCCCGATGTGCGTTTTATCAATATCAACATCGCCGCCTTCGACGCCCACAAATTCGCA
>DATEEG010000058.1:0-9140 GCA_035281305.1 Acidimicrobiia bacterium
GGCGGAAGACGGAAGGCGGAAGACGGAAGGCGGAAGACCCGGGGCGTCAGAGTTTGCGAAATACCACACCGAGGACGAGGAGGCCCGCACCACCAGCGACGAGCCAGAACGCATTGTCAGCCAAAGCGTCGAGGTATCCAAGGTGAGCCGCAATGCCGGCAACGATTGCGAGCACGGCGAGAGTGAAGGTGCCTGTAGTAGGCGGAGTTAGTCGCATTCGAACATGATATTGCGAGAAGTCCCCACCTTCGTTTTCCGACTTTCGTCTTCCGACTTCCGTCTACCGTTCCCCCGGTGCCTGTCATCGTTGTTGGCGCCGACCATCCGCTGGGTGAGGTGATCGCTCGCAGGCTGGCGGCACCGGACCGGGAGGTGCGGGCGTTTATCAGTTCCCCCGACTCTCATGGACCGCTCCGATCGCTCGGCATCAAGGTGGCAATTGGCGACCTGTCCGACGAAAGCCACGTCGAAGCGGCGGCTTCGTCCTGTTTCACGGCCGTCTTCGTCGAGCCCGCCCTGGGTGACGGGAGGGAACTTGCGTTTGCCGCCCCCGAGGCGGCCGCCCGCGGCTGGGCCCAAGCGGCGGCAGGCGCCGGGGTGCAGCGGGTGATCTGGGTCGGCAGCGATGCTCCACCGATCACAGGTGCCGAGATGGCAGCTGTGACCATTGCCAGCCGGTCCCCCGACGAGATCGCCGAAGAGGTGGCAGTGCTCGACGATCTCGCTCATTTGCCCTCGGACAATGGACGGACAGCGCCCGAAGTGACCAACCCAAGAGGTACCGTGCCAGGTCCGGGAAACCAGAGCGAGTAAGGGGCAGACATGTCGACACTCGAGAACCGACCAAACACCGCCCTCCTCATCGTCGACGTACAGAACGGCGTCGTCGGAGGGGCCCATGAGCGCGACGCGGTCATTGCCAACGTGGGCACCCTGGTCGAAAAGGCACGCCAACAACAGGTGCCCGTGGTCTGGGTCCAGCACTCCGATGCCAACCTCGCCAGGGAAAGCGACGACTGGCAGATCGTCCCGGAGCTGACACCCGCGCCGGCCGAGGCACACGTGGAGAAGTCCTATGCCGACTCATTCGACGACACCAACCTCGAATCCGTGCTGTCGGATCTCGGGGTCGGACGACTCGTCGTTGCCGGGGCACAGACCGATGAATGCATCCGCTCGACCCTGCACGGTGCGTTAGTCAGGGGATACGACGCGACCCTGGTCAGCGACGCCCACACCACCGAAGATCTGACCGAGTGGGGAGCCCCACCGCCGGCCCAGGTCATAGCCCACACGAATATGTACTGGGGCAACCACCGCGCACCAGGCCGAATGGCCGGGACCGTGGCGACCAGGGACGTCGAGTTCGGCAGCTGACGAGGCCAGGGCCGATGCCGGCTAGAAGCTGTTGGCGACGCCTTTGGGAATCTCGCGCAGGTGGCCGGTTGGGTGGGGGCATACCTCCGAGTCGATCGCCGGCTCATCGCCCTCGGGTTGGCACATCGTGTGGACCGTGTCATCCAGTCGCCGCTGGTGGGCAGCCTCCAGAGCCACGGCCTGACCCGCCACCAGGTACGGATACGGATTCACGATCCGGGAACCGAGGTGGAGCTCGAAGTGCGTGTGCGACCAGCCACCTTCGGCATTCCCCGAGTTGCCGACGAATGCGATCTGAGCCCCCGCGCTGACGGGCGAACCCTCTTCCAGGCCTTCGGCCACGGTGAGTGCCCAGTCGGCCCGCCCGTTGTTGCGGCCGGGGTCGTCGTTGTTGAGATGCAAATACCAACTCTGCCAGCCTTCGGCATGGTCGATGATCATGTAGCGGCCGGCCCGCGGGCTCTGGGCGATCCGGTTGACGGTTCCTTCCGCGATGGCGTACACGGGCGTCATTTTGGGCGCCATCAAGTCGATGCCCATGTGGATGCGCCCGTCCGCCTTGGCAAGTCCGAAGGTCTGGGCAAACCAGGTGTCGACCGGATCCTGGGGGAAATTGAACTCGAAGGGAGGACGACGGGAGGCGCCGAGTGCCACGCCTGGTACCGGTAGGACAGCGGCCGCCCCTGCGGTCACCAGCAAGCGCAGGAACTGCCTACGGCCCAAAGGCTTATTTGGCAACGGCAATAGTCCACCTTTGGGAATCAGGGAGTTTCAGGAGAACCCGGAACCAACCGTCCCAGGAGAGGGTGGAAAGCTAGCCCCCGGAAACCAGCCCCGCAAACGCAGCCGTGACCGCAGAAGTCCCGGGGGTACGAAACCCCCGGGACTCTGGTTGTCGACCCCGTGTGTTAGCCACCTGGGCCAGCGCCCGGATAACCCATATCCCAGAACGCCTCCGGTCCTTCAGCGTCACGGCCGCCAGACCGGTTGGCGCCACTCCCTGGCTACAGGCAGAATGGGCAGTGTTTTTATCGGCGGAGACCGCTGGATTCTGAACCGGACACACAAGAAAACTTCTAAGAGGCTGACAACTCGATTCTCAGCAATTCAGCCCGGTCGTCGAGCATGGACCGAGCAAGGTCGAGGCGGGTCGATGCCCCGCTCGCTTCCAGCAAGCGTTGCGAATCGAGGGCGTTGAGCGGACACAAGGCAGCTAACTGGTAAGACGCAGCCAAAGGGTCTTCGGCAAACTCCAACTCGATGCCGGAGACGTCGGATCCGAGTTCGGAGGCAAGGGCAAAAACCCTCCGAAGCGAGCACATGGCGGGGTCTACATCGACCAAGGGATCGGCTTCGACATCGGGGTAGTCCTCCACCTCGGCCATGGGGTGGGGATCGTCTGCCAGCCAGTCGACCACCCGGATCCGTTTGAGGCCGGCGACGACTACGGCTCGATCGTCCGTCCCCGGAATCGGGTTCACGGCGATCACCCTGACCATGGTTCCGATTGAGAAGCGGACGTCACCACCCCCTACCTCGCGCCCCCTTTCGATCAACACCATTCCGAACGAGCGATCATCCGCCAGGACCCGGTCGAGGAGAGTCTGATAGCGAGGTTCGAACACCCGGATCGGGATGGCGGTAAACGGATATACGACCGATGTGAGCGGGAACATCGGAATCTTCATCGCCGGGTCCGTACCGAAAATCGCAGGCGGGCCGCGATCTCGTCGTCTATCGAGATCACAAACGAGTAGTCCCCCTGCGTCTCGAACTGGAGATTGTTGAACGTGAACGATCGGACCAGGCCGATGTCGGCCCGATCCATCTTTCCTGATCGCCGGCTGATATTGACGACATGGACCACCTGCCCTCCAGGCAGAAGGTTGGCGCCATCGGCATCCTGAAGTTCGACCGCGATCCGAAGCGACGACCCCGTCACGCTCCAAGGGACCTTGACCCTCAGGCCAATCGCCAGGGAGGGGTGACGGGCCGGAAAGGATGACACATACAAGGTGTCCCATCCACCCCCGAGGATGAAGAGCTTTCCCTGTACCGCCTGGACCGCATCAGCCAACAGGGCAAAGTCAACCGCTGCTCTGATCGGCTCCGGGTCCCGCATCGAGCCTGCGAGTTCCACCGCCTCCGACTCTACAACCGCCCGGATTCCGCGGCTCGTTCCCAGACTCCTAGCCTGCAGACGGAATAAGAGGAGAGAACCCGGATGCCAGGACCAGCCAAAATCGACGCCCCCACCGGAAAACTCGGTGTTCTCACACCGGGCATGGGCGCCGTCGCCACGACGTTCTATTCGGGGGTCCTGGCGGTCCGCAAGGGTTACGCGGTCCCCGTCGGGTCTCTTACTCAAATGGGACACATTCGCCTCGGCAAGAGAACCGAGAAGCGAAACCCGATGATCAAAGACTTCGTCCCACTGGCCGACCTCAACGACCTCGAATTCGGAGGGTGGGATCCATACTCGGACGATGCCTACGCGGCTGCAATGAAGGCAGGTGTTCTGCAGCCGAAGGACCTCGAGTCCGTTGGTGACGAACTGCGCACCATCCGGCCGATGCCGGCGGTCTTTTCGTCGGACTGGGTGAAGCGTTTGGAGAACTTCGACCAGGTCAAGCAGGCGCCCAACAAGATGGACCAGGCCGAGCTTCTGATGGAGGACATCGAGCGGTTTCGAACCGAGCACAATTGCGAGCGCCTGGTGATGGTTTGGTGTGGCTCGACCGAGGCGTATCACGAACTCGCTCCGGTCCACCGGGATCTGGCGTCGTTCGAGGCAGGGCTGAAGCAGAACGATCCGGAGATCTCCCCGTCACAGATATATGCCTATGCAGCGCTGCAGTCGGAAGTCCCGTTTGCCAATGGTGCTCCCAACTTGACCGTGGACGTTCCCGCCATGGAAGAACTGGCGTCGCTCCGCGGCGTGCCAATCGTCGGCAAAGACTTCAAGACTGGCCAGACCCTCCTCAAAACCATGATCGCCCCCGGCCTCAAAGCACGGATGTTGGGTATCAGGGGTTGGTACTCAACCAACATCCTCGGTAACCGGGACGGCGAAGTGCTGGACGACCCCGAGAGCTTCCGCTCCAAGGAGGTCTCGAAGCTCGGAGTGCTCGAAACCATCCTCCAGCCCGAGGTCTATCCCGAGCTATACGGCGATCTCTATCACCTCGTCCGGATCAACTACTACCCGCCCCGCGGTGACGACAAGGAGGGTTGGGACAACATCGACATCTTCGGGTGGCTCAACTATCCCATGCAGATCAAGATCGACTTCCTCTGCAAGGACTCGATCCTGGCCGCCCCGATCGTTCTCGACCTGGCACTTTTCATGGACCTCGCCGCCCGGGCCGGAAGGACCGGCATCCAGGAGTGGCTCTCCTTCTACTTCAAGAACCCGCAGGCAGCTCCCGGTCTTTATCCGGAGAACGATCTGTTCATCCAACTCACCAAGATGAAGAACAATTTGCGGGCAATGATGGGCGAAGAGTTGATAACCCATCTCGGCACGGAGTACTACGAAGAATGAGCCCGAAGGCGGAAGCCGGAAGACGGAAGACGGAAACCTCCAACTGCACTTGAGGCTGGAGCTTGCTGCCGGTGACATGGACCTCCTGACCCAGCTTGGCTATCGATATCCCGAGCGCAACGCGGTGCGGCGGGGAGTGGTCAGATTCGCTGCCACACCGTCTGTCAGCCGGTTCAGCGCTCGGGCCCTGCCGATCCTCGACCGGCAAGTCTTGAAACTCACTGGTGGCCGGGTCTCGCTGTCGGAGATTGCCGCAGGCACCCCGGTCATCGTTTTGACAACTCGGGGGGCGCGAAGCGGCGAACCGCGAACGTGCCATCTCCTGGGCATTCCGGTGGGCGGCACCCTGGCCCTGATCGGCACCAACTTCGCCGAACCCAAGACTCCCTCATGGGTTCACAATTTGTTGGTCCATCCTCAGGCCACCATCGCCTATCGACGCTCTCAAGTCGCGGTGACGGCCCGAGAAGTCTTCGGTTCTGAATACGAGCAAGTGTTCGCGGCGGCAGCTCTCATCTATCCCGGATTTGGTGCCTATCGAGGTCGCCTAACCGACCGCGTGCCCAGGGTCTTCATCCTCGAGACAGCGAGCAGCGCAACCATCTGACCACGGGCGAGCGCCCCACCTAGCATCCGGCCGTGCCGGTGCTGACGCTCGAGCAAGTCAACCAACTCGCCTACCGGGCGTTGACGGGTTCGGGTGCCAACGACGTCCAGGCCGATCCCACAGCGCGCTCGATCACCGACGCCGAAGCGGAAGGGATTCGCAACGTCGGACTCGCCTATCTGCCCACCTACTGCGAACACCTGCGCATTGGAAAGGTGAACGGACGCGCCAGTCCTCGAGTCGTTCATCAGGCCGGCTCGACCGTTCTCGTCGACGCGGACCTCGGATTTGCCCACCCCGCCTTCTTGCGAGGGCTCGATGGTCTGGTTTTGGTCGCGGAAGCTCTCGGTATTGCTGCCCTGTCGATCACGCACTCTTATTCGGCCGGTGTGCTGGGATGGTTCGTCGACCTGATCGCTCGGCGGGAGCTGATAGGGCTGGGGTTTGCGAACGCCTCCCCCTCGATCGCGCCGTGGGGCGGAAAGGATCCCGTGTTCGGAACCAACCCGCTGGCCCTGGCTGTGCCCAGGGCGGGAACTGGTCCGGTGGTGATCGATCTGGCCACGAGTGCAACTGCCAGGGTGAACGTCATGGAGGCGGCGGCCCGGGGAACTCCGATCCCACCCGAATGGGCACTCGATGGCGAAGGGAGGCCGACCACCGATGCCGCGGCCGGCCTGGCTGGAAGCATGGCTCCGGTGGGCGGCGCCAAGGGATACGGACTGGCCCTGATCGTGGAACTTCTGGCGGCGGGCGTAACCGGATCCAATTGGTCCTTCCAGGCTTCGTCATTGACGGACAACGAAGGTGGACCGCCCGACATCGGTCAGCTTTTCATCGCCATCAACCCGGCCAAGCTCGGCGGGACGAAATGGCTGATGCGGCTCGAGGAACTGACGAACGAAATCGAGTCTCAGCAAGGTCCTCGACTTCCCGGAGACCGCCGGCACCAGGCGAGAGCCCTTGCCGAACGGTCCGGAGTCAGTGTTCCCGCCGAGCTTGTGACCCTGATCGAGAAGTACGCGTCCCGGTGATCGGACCGCAGCCGATTGGTGCGGTGGAGATGCTTGCCTTGCTCGGGCGCGCCACCAACGAACGGATCGTGATCACCAAGCTGGCCGGTGGCTATCGCAACTTCATCCATCGGGTGGAAGGAGAAGACCTTGATTGCGTCGTGAAACAGTATGCGCCGCCCGACGACAATCCCCTGTTCCCGCTGTTGTTCGAAGACGAATGGCGGTCGCTATCTGCCTTCGAGCAGTACGGGATCGCCCCTCGTCTCATCGCCACCGACCCCGATCGCCGTCTGCTCGCCTATCGATTCATACCCGGTGACGTTTGGGACGGAGACCTGGTCGGTTTGGGAGCCCTTCTGAGCAAGGTCGGACAGGTGCCGGCGCCAGGTTGGTTGCGGAAGCTTCCGTCCGGGGTCGGAGAGCTACGCGCCCACACGATTCGCATTCTCGCCGAAGTTGCGGACCCGCCCGGAGGCCTCCTCGACCACTTCGATGTCCCTGAGGGGTCGTTTCCTACCCGGTTGGTCCATACCGATTGCGGCCCGGGCAACGTCATCGGCGGAAGCGGCCAGTACGTGCTGGTCGATTGGCAGTGTCCGGGTCGAGGAGATCCGGTCGAGGACCTGGCTGCGGCCACGTCACCCGGAGTTCAGATCCTCTACGGGAGAGTCCCGCTGGGGAAGGCCGACGTGGACGAGTTGCTTGTCTCGTATGGTGATGCGAATGCCACCGAGCGTTACCGGTGGAAGGCTCCCCTCTATTCGGCCCGCTTCGCGGCTTATTGCGCCTGGCGAATCGAACGCCTCAGCCAACATTCCGACGCCGATCGCTATCGGGAGGCGCTGGCGGCCGAGTTGGAGTTTCTGGAGTCTTGAAGGACATCGAACTCCACGTCCATAGCTTCGGCCTTCGCTTTCACTTCAAGCATCAAGCCGGCTTCGACGTGTTTCGCTTCATCGAAGTTGCGGCCGAGCAGGGATTCAGTGGCGTCAACATTTCCGCCAACGGGCCCAATTTCCGCGACCTGGGAGGGACCTCGCTCCAGCACTTCGAGTCCGTGAGAGCGAAGCTGAAGGAATACGGCCTCAAGGCCGAACTCGACACCTCGGGAACGACACCGGCCCATCTCATCGAGATGCTGCAGGTCGCTGCCGCGGTGGGGGCCGATCAACTGCGGACCTACACCCGTTACTCGGGTGACGAACCGGAGTTGGTCGCTCATACCGTGCGCGACCTCGCCGAGGTGGCTCCGACCGCCGAACAGTTGCAGATCAACCTCCTGCTTGAAAACCACGAGGACTTTCGGGGCAGCGCCATCGCCGAGATTCTCGGTCGGGTCGGTCACCCCCGGGTCAGAGCATTGTTCGATTACGGCAACAGCCAGATGGTGGGCGAGGACCCGATCGAGGCTCTGGAAGCAATGGCTCCGTTCGTCAGCGCCGTTCACATGAAAGACCACGTGGTCGTCGAGCACGACAACGCCCTCTACGTCCAGGGGGTCGTGATGGGCGGCGGGAAGCTCCCGGTCTCGGAGATGACCGAGCGTCTCTACGGCACCGGGTTGCGCCGATTCTGCTTCGAGAACGTCTGGGGCTACACGGCGCCGATCAAGGTGGCCGCCGCCAACCTCCCTCGAACGGAGGCGTTTTCCCAGGATCACCCGCATAGGTTCCTCGATGCCAACCGCCTGCCTCCCGAGGCCGTCGTTGAGCAAGAGTGGGCGGCTTTCGCCGGGGCCTGGCGCTGGTTACGGTCGGATCTCGAGGCCGGCAACTACCGCTGGAACTGATCGAGAGCGCGAAACCTTCCGGTAGGGACGACTATCACAGGACGCTCACCCGGTATAGGTTCCAACCAGGTCGAAGCGCCTGAGCCACAAGGGGAAACGAGTGGGCCGGTGGCGATTGGTTGCCGGAGTGGGAGTAGTGGCGGTACTGGCGCTGACGCTGATCGTGTTGTCGGTGCGAGGAGACTCGTCGTCAAGTCCATCGACGACGACCCTGGTGGCAGTTCCAACCACGACGACCAGGTCGACGCCATCGACGACGACCGCCGTCGCAACCACTCAGACCACCACCGCCGAGCAACGTCTGGCCGAGGTCGAGATGCTGCTCCAGGAACTCTGGTTTGGCTGGTTTGACGCCATCTACCGAAAAGACCAAGCCGCCCTGTGGAAAGTGGTGGCGACAACAACCTTTTACAAGGACGGCATGGCCGCGATGAACTCAATGGAGTTCATCGCCAAACCGACGATCCAAACGGTGCTAGTCGACGAAGTCACAATTCTGTTGGATCGACCCGATTGCCTGGTCGTCGAAAACTCAATTGACATGACGGCTTTTAGAGGGATCAACGGCGACAAAACCGTCAGAGTGCTTTGGCCGGAAGACCCCTACGGGTTCCGCTTCGCTACAGCTTGGCTATTCCCGAACGACCTCTGGCTCGATGACTGCGACAATCTCGCCCGCGAAACCACCGAATGAAGCGACTCGCGCTTTTCGTCATCGCGATGCTTCTGATGACTCCGGCTATCGCCGAAGAGATCCACGTCTGCTGGTCGGAACAGGCGATTGACGAATACGGAAACACTTCCACC
>DATEEG010000059.1:0-3425 GCA_035281305.1 Acidimicrobiia bacterium
GCGCAGTAGGAAAATGGCAGAACAAAAAATACGCATCAGACTCAAGGCCTACGACCACCAGGTCGTGGACGAGTCGTCGCGCAAGATTGCCGAGACCGTTTTGCGCACGCAGGCCAAAATCCGCGGCCCGATCCCTCTGCCGACCGAAATCCATCGCTACTGCGTGATTCGGGGCCCGCATGTGGACAAAGACTCCCGTGAGCACTTCGAGATGCGGATCCACAAGCGCTTGATCGACATCCTCGATCCGACCCCCAAGACCGTCGACTCGCTCATGAGGCTCGACCTGCCCGCAGGTGTGGAAGTGGAGATCAAGCTGTGAATGCAATCCTCGGAGAGAAGCTGGGCATGACCCAGATCTTCGACGACCAATCGCGGGCTATTCCGGTCACCGTGATCAAGGCGGGGCCCTGTCACGTCGTCCAGATCAAGAACATCGACACCGACGGCTACTCGGCGATCCAGATCGCCTTCGGGGAGATCCGGCCCAAGCTCGTCAATGAGCCCACCAAGGGGCACTACGCCAAGGCCGGAGTCGAACCTGCCCGCCATCTGGTGGAAATCAGGGTCGAAGAGCCGAACAAGTACAAGCTCGGTCAGGAGATCAGAATCGCCGACGTCCTCTCCCAGGGAGGGCTGGCCGACGTGACCGGGGTCTCCAAGGGCAAGGGATTCCAGGGTGTCATGAAGCGCCATGGCTTCGCCGGCCTCGGTGCCTCCCACGGTGCCCACAAGAAGCACCGCGCCCCTGGGTCGATCGGTGCATGCTCCACTCCGGCCCGGGTTTTCAAGGGAACCAAGATGGCCGGCCGGATGGGGAACGACCAGGTCACCACCTTGAACCTCCAGATCGTCGGGATTGACACCGAACGCGATCTGCTTTTGCTCCGGGGTGCCGTCCCCGGCGCCAACGGATCGCTCATCCTGGTTCGTGAGGCGGTGAAGGCCTGATGGCAACAGCCAAGCAAACCGACACCAAGGCCGAGGTCAAGGCCGCACTGTTCAACTCGGACGGCTTGCGTCTCGGGGAGGTCAAGCTCGACCCGGAGATCTTCGGGATAGAACCCAACCTGGCGGTGCTCCATCAGGTGGTCACCGCCCAACTCGCCGGAGCGCGGGCGGGCACCCACAAGACCAAGAAGAGGTCCGAGGTTCGCGGGGGAGGGGCCAAGCCGTGGAGGCAGAAGGGAACCGGTCGGGCCCGGGCCGGCTCGATCCGTGCTCCGCAATGGCGCGGCGGCGGGGTGGCGCACGGCCCCGAACCGCGCGACTACAGCCAGCGCACCCCGAAGAAGATGCGCCGTCTGGCGTTGCTCTCCGCCCTGTCGGCAAGAGCGGCCGAGGAGGCGGTCGTGGTGGTGGAATCGTTCGACTGGACGACTCCCAAGACTCGCGCTGCCGCCGGGCTGCTCGCCGCGGTTGGGGCCAGGGGCAAGACCCTCCTCGTCCTCAACAGCCTCGACGAGGTCGCCGGTGTTTCGTTCCGGAATCTCCCCCAGGTGGTCATCTCCGAACCCGGCCACCTCACCGCTTACGACGTGCTGTGGGCGAGAAACGTGATCTTCACTACCCAAACGGTCGCCGCCGCCGGCGGCGGCCACGCCTACGACGTTTCCAAATCGGACTTTGTCAGGGAGGGGGAGGCATGAAAGACCCCCGTGACATCATCATCTCCCCGGTCGTGTCGGAGAAGTCCTACGACATGATCGAGAAGGGCAACACCTACACGTTCGTCGTCGATCGCCGCTCCAACAAGAGCGAGATCAAAGATGCGATAGAAGAGATCTTTTCGGTGAACGTCCTCTCCGTGAACACTCAGAATCGGCGAGGAAAGTTGAAGCGAACCGGACGCACTCTCGGTCGCCGGGCAGGGGCCAAGCGGGCTCTGGTCACCCTCGCCCAGGGTGACTCGATCGATCTGTTCGGGGTTTGAAGGACTTGATAGGGGTTATGTCATGGCAGTGAAAAGCAGAAAACCAACTTCGGCCGGACGCCGTTTCCAGACGGTTTCCGACTTCGCCGATGTGACGAAATCGGAGCCCGAGAAGTCTTTGCTGGGCTCGAAGAAGTCGACCGGTGGACGCAATGTCTACGGGCGGATCACGTCGCGCCATCGTGGCGGCGGCAACAAGAACCGGTATCGGGTCATCGACTTCAAGCGTCGCAAGGACGGCATTCCGGCCAAGGTCGCCGGCATCGAGTACGACCCCAACCGCAATGCCCGCATCGCCCTGCTCCATTACGCCGACGGGGAGAAGGCCTACATCCTGGCCCCGGCCGGCGTGAAGCCCGGCGACAAGCTCATGTCGGGCCCGGGTTCGGATATCCGGCCCGGCAACGCCATGCCCCTTCGCAATATCCCCGCCGGCACCACGGTCCACGCCATCGAGATGCGGCCCGGGGGAGGCGCCAAGATGGCTCGCTCAGCCGGAGCCGGGGTCCAGTTGATGTCGAAAGAAAATGATGCCGCCCTCCTGCGTCTGCCCTCGGGCGAGATGCGGACGGTACCCCTCGACAGCCGGGCCACGATAGGTCAGGTCGGCAACTCCGAATCCGAATTGATCAAGATCGGCAAGGCCGGACGCAACCGCTGGAAGGGTGTCCGCCCCCAGAGCCGCGGCGTCGTCATGAACCCAGTCGACCACCCCCTCGGTGGCGGCGAGGGCAAATCCTCCGGTGGCCGTCACCCGGTGAGCCCGTGGGGCAAGCCCGAGGGGCGGACCCGTAAGAAGAAGAAGGCAAGCAACAAGGCGATCGTGCGGCGCCGCTCGACCGGCGGAAGAGGTAGGTAATGGCACGGAGTCTCTCCAAGGGTCCCTTCGTGGACGACCATCTGATGAGCAAGGTCGAGGAACTGAACCGGCGCAACGAGAAGCGGGTGATCCGCACGTGGAGCCGGCGCTCGACCGTCGTACCCGAGATGCTGGGCCACACCATCGCCGTCCACGACGGCCGCAAGCACATTCCGGTCTTCATCACCGAATCGATGGTCGGTCACAAGCTCGGCGAATTCGCCATGACTCGAACCTTCCGGGGCCATTCCGGCAAGAAGGAAAAGGCAGTCCGTAAGACATGAATTGCCAAACCGATATGAATGCCAAGTCAATGAACATCAAATCAATATGAACGTCAGGGCCCAAGCCAAATACATCCGGCACCCCGCCACCAAGGTGCGGCTGGTGCTTGATCTCGTCCGCGGCCTGCCCGTCGAGCAGGCCCAGGTAGTGCTGTCCCTGACCCCGCGGGGGGCGTCGGATCTGGTCAGCAAGGTTCTCAACTCGGCCATCGCCAACGCCGAGCACAACCACGCCCTCGATGCCGAGGATCTCGTGGTCGCCGAGGCTTTCGCCGACGAAGGTCCGACCCTCAAGAGGTTCCGTCCCCGCGCCCGCGGCCGCGCAACCCGAATTCGCAAGCGCACAAGT
>DATEEG010000060.1:0-2384 GCA_035281305.1 Acidimicrobiia bacterium
GTCGGCCACCGTCGAGATGCCGCCCTTGCGCAACGCCGCGGCCCGGCCCGCAGCGAGGCCCGACACCTCCTCGACCTTGATCGTGCTCAACTTGACGAGACTGGCCATGGAGTAAGGGTATGCAGCGGAAGGGGAGGGTCCCCCGCCATGAGAAGGAAGGGGAGGGTCCCGCGGTGATCCGGGACGGCGAGTTTTCTAAACCGGCGGGCTCGTTGCTATCCTCCCGGATCTCCCCAGGAGTTCCCCCTTCTATGTCATATCGTTGTGAAGTGTGCGGCAAAGAGCCCAGCTACGGCAAGACCGTCAGCTTCTCCCATAAGCGAAACAACCGTCGCTGGCTGCCGAATATCCAGATTGTCCGGGTCAAGCACGGCTCGAATACCCGCAAGGCCCGCGTCTGCGCGTCCTGTATTCGCGCCGGCAAAGTCCAGAAAGCCTGATCGATGCAAGGTGTCGTCAAGATCTACGACCCGGTCACAGGAGCCGGTGTCGTGGTGCGCGACGACGACCGGTCTGAGGTGTTCCTTCAGCCCGGTTCTTTGCAAGGCTCGATCTTTCGATCCCTCCGGCAGGGACAACGCATCGTGTTCGAGATCGTGGAAGACGGCGGTCGGCCCTTCGCCCGGTCGGTTCGAATCGGCTCGGACGGTTACTAACCGGGCTTCCCTCCCGCGCCGCGGGCAGTGAGGGCTGGGTATAGTCGAAAGGGACCACTCACGGCGGGGGCCTTTCCCTCCCCAAGCTAATTGGCGGGGGACCCTCCCCTTCCGCTCTCATCAACCGTAGGAGGTTCCGTGGTCCAGGCATTCGTGCTCATCCAGACCGAAGTCGGCAAGGCCGCCCACGTCGCCGAGGAAGTCCGCGCCATCCAGGGTGTCGAATCGGCCGACGACGTCACCGGCCCTTATGACGTGATCGTGAAGGCGGTCGCGGCCGACGTCGACGCCCTCGGCAAACTGGTAGTGGCCAGGATTCAGTCGATCGAGGGAATCACCCGAACCCTTACCTGCCCCGTCGTCCACCTCTAACCCGTACCAATCTGATCGAAAGGCCGGCGGGCCTCGCCCGCCGGCCTTTCCTTCGTCCGCCTCAAGGGTGGACGACGATCCACACCGCCACATAGTGAGCGATGAAGGCACCAATCGTCAGGGCGTGAAAGACCTCGTGGAACCCGAACCAAACCGGTGAAGGGTTGGGACGCTTGGTCCCGTAGACCACGGCTCCGACCGTATACAGAAGCCCCCCGACGGCGATGAGGACCACCGCGACAGCACCGGCGCCATCGATCAAGTCGGGGATGAAGAACACGGCGACCCATCCGATGACCACGTACAGCAGTGTGTACAACCAGCGAGGCGCTCCTACCCCGAACACTCTGAACACCACTCCGGCCAGTGCCCCGATCCACACGATGAGGAGCAGCGTGCGCCCCTGGTCGGGAGGCAAAGCCAGGACCGCGAACGGGGTATACGTGCCGGCGATGATCAGATAGATGTTCGAGTGGTCCATGCGGCGAAACAGTCCCTCGACACCGGGGGTCCACGACCCGCGGTGAAGCAGGGCGCTCGTCCCGAACAGGAGCGCAGCCGTGACGGCGAAGATCGCCGAGGGCGCCCGACCGTCGCGGGTGGCTGTGGAAACAAGGACGATTCCTGCGATCACAGCAATAGGGAACATCACCGCATGAAGCCACCCTCGCAGCTTCGGCCTTGATGCTCCGGAACCGTCGGGTGGTCTTGCCATGACGCGCACGCTAACCGCGGCGGGCGGGAGGACCTGAAGCCCCGTTCGGCAGCAAGGACTGTTGATCTCATTTCCGTCTGCGAGGAAACGAGCGATTTCGAACAACCGATCGAGGCTGCTCAGGCGTGTGCTTCAACCGAAAGGTCGTCCGTCCGATCGGTCAGTCAAGTGTCTTCCAGGAAAGGACTAGGTAAGCGACTCTGGCCACACCGATCAGCCATGGGATCGGCAGGGCAAAGCCCACCCAGAAGGCGGCCTCGATGGGGAGCAGGATCAGAGCGAGCACCGCACCGGCCTTCGAACCATTCCACAACAGCCAGGCGGCCCAAGCAGCTCCGAGGGTGACGATAAGGAACGCGATCAGCAGCACAGTGAACGGGCGTGTCTGGAGGCGGGCAGACCAGGGACCCCCATAGGTCTCAAAGAGGCCGGCGAAGACGGGCAACCGCCCGCGCCGGAGAAGGTACATGGCCACCGGGATTGTCGGGAGCCCGAAGCCTGCCGCATACACCCAGGTCAGTACGGCCGCGATACGCGCGTTGTGCATAGGGCCCTTTTTTTGGTCGGCCCGTGGAGCACCTCTCGGTCGGGAGTCTCGCAGACGATCCTGTCTTCCGATTTGCCCGAGGCCGATCCGACAT
>DATEEG010000061.1:0-3043 GCA_035281305.1 Acidimicrobiia bacterium
AGACCCCGCCGCCCCCGGAGAGGCCAGGACGATGAACCACTCCGACGCATCCAAAGCCGCCGCGATCGACGACCACAAATGAGGATTCGCCGACAACGAAGCCTGATCGCGAAACACCCGCAAAGCCCGCCGCTTCCACCAAGGCTTAGCAAAAGTCTGCAACCCCGACTGCAAACGCGGAGCCAACAAATCATCCGCCTCATGGCTATACGACACAAAACCGTCAAAACGGACGAGTTGCGCGGCGCGGTTCCTACCCCGTCGGGTCTCCCTTATCGAGGTCATCGGTCACTCCCGCCAGTAAGGGTCATCGTCTGGCTTCTTGAAGCCAATCCCTGGCGGAGGTCTGACTGCGAAGAGCGGGAGCTTGCCACAGCCATGCCTATCCGCCCACCGGGCTGTCGTACCGAGTACGGATGGCCTCCAGCCCCGAGCAGGGTTCGATCAGGTAAAGCTCACATTCAGCGGGCGTGAAACCTCGGGTCAGCCGTGAAGCCGCCAGTTGCTCGAGTTCGGCTTGATCGAGGGTGAGAGTGGTCCACAGCCCTGAGGAGGTACCAACCACAATATGGTTCTCGTCGAGCCAGTACCCATCTGAGGGATTGGGAACGGGTATGCGACCCAACTCGGTACCGGTGGCGGTGTCCCAGATCCGTACATAACCGTCATTGCCAGCGGTAAGGAGCTTGGTCCCGTCGGGAGAGAAGGCTTGTCCCCGCTGCTGTGCACCATTGTCGAACGTGGTCACCGCCTGCCAGGAGGCGGTGTCGTAGATCACTACCTCGCCCGTAAATTCAGCGATCGACAAGCGGTCGAAGTCGGGTGAGATGGCGGCCCAGGACGTGTAACTGCCATTGTCGAGGGTGGCAAGCACCTGCCCGTCATCCACCGACTGAACTCGAGCGCTCTCCCCCTCGCTCACCAGGAGCCAACTCCCGCCATAAGCAAGCAAAGCGTCGGGGCCTTCCGGCAGGGTCATGCGTGCTGTCTGGCCGAGTGTTTGGGCGTCGACGATTCGCAGTTCACCTGCACTTGACAACAGCAGCAGACTTTCCTCGTCGGGGCTCAACAGGGCCCGATATAGAAGGAAGTAGGGCTCGTCGGCGTCAACGCAATCGGGGGTCGACGCTCGTCCCAGCTGGCTCGCGGCTACCGCCTCGTTCGTCGTGCTGCAGCCGGTGATCAGCTCGACCGAGTCGCTCCCGGGATCCCAGGCAACGACCGGTCCCCATTCCGGAGTCGCGTCGAATACATCGAGCAAGACGATCCGACCATCAGGCAGCGCCGCCGGTTGCTGGGCGCCGGTTCTCCGACGCGGAGACAGAACCAGCCCGGTCGCCCGGTCGAAAGGCACCACATCCGGCACGGTGCCGCCGCGTAGCGGGTATCCAAGGAAGGCGCCGCTGTCGCTTGCAATGGATATCGAGTCGGCGTTGACCCAATAGCCAGTGTCGGTGGCGCTGAGTTCACCTCCCCCGGTGAGAGACAGGTCCCAACTCAAGACCTCACCGCCGACGGAGGCCTGATATAGGGTGTCACAGGTCAAGTCGCAGTCGAATGAGGTGGCGAGCCCAGCCGAACCCACCCGCTGCAGCATCTCACCCGTGTCCAGGTCGAAGACGAGCACCTCTTCGCTGCGGGTTCCCACGACCAGTCGGGAGCCGTCCGCAGTAAACACTTTTGACGTGATCAACTGGTTGATCCCACTCAACTTGTCAAAAGCAACTCCGGTACCCACATCGAAGAGTTCCAAGTCATTGACGAGGTCCACGGCAATCGTGGTCCCGTCTGGACTAATCGCCCCGGCGAAGTAGGGCAGGTCGAACGAGATCTGTCCGCTGGCGGTGTCGATCACGTCCGTGTCAGGTCGGTGCTGAGTCGCCGGCCCATAATCGTTGCCTACCACCAGAGCTGTTCCATCCTTCGACCATGACAGATGCAGGTCACCTCCGGTCGCGACCCGGTGAAGTGGCTCCAGCGTTACGGCGTCGTAGAGGATGACCTCTGTACCGTCGACTGTGCTGCAGTCATCGCGAGGGAGCCCCCCGACTGCCAGCCATCGTCCGTCGGGTGAGAAGCTGGGGACTGGCACCGCTTCTGCACAGTCGGGGAATACCAGGGTCCGAGTGACGGCGCCGGTAGCGGCGTCAAGAATCAGCACCCGTGGGGCCGCATCGTCGTCCTCGACGACTGCCTTTCTGGGAACGTCGCGAAGAAAGTTCGTCGTGCGGCTGTTGGCCGAGTCGATGACCCCGACCGCGATCTGACTCCCGTCGGCCGAGAACGATGGGAGGAAAAACGAGTCCACGGTGGCGGGATCTCTGAAGACCCACCGTTCCTCACTGGTGCCGACATCGAGCAGCTTGACCGTTCCCGCCGGCTCAGACACCACCACCAACTTGGTGTCGTCGGGTGCCAAGTCGAGCCAGACGTGATCGTCGGGTCCCGCCACGACCCATCGGGCGCGCAGCCGCGTGGCGTGAACGCCTTCGCGGAGAGCATTCAGAGCCGCCACCGGTTGAGCCGCCCCTTCCGGGGCAATGGCGATGGCCTCCAGGCCGAGGAGGATGCTCAGCTCCGGGTCCTCGTCGAGCACCCTGATCGCCGACGCCGCCAGCTCGCGAGCGCGCGCTAGCGACTCAGCTGAAACTGCCCGGGCCGCTTCCGCCCGGGCGAGGGATTCGGCGGCGACGGCGCGGGCGGTCTCGGCTTCGGCCGCCGCCCGCTGCGCCTCGGCTTCTCTACGCTGATCCACCGCCACCACCGCACCCCCCAACGCCGCCACCGCCAGCAACAAGAGCAGAGTCCCCGCCGCCCAAGCCGTGCGACGGGTCCGGCGATGCTGAAGAACCTCCTCCGACTCCAAATCGTCCTTCGACACCCCGTGCAAAGCGGAGGCGATGTCAGCAACCGCTTCCCGGAAGCGAGAGTTGCGCATATCGAGTTGGGTCTCCTCCTCCACCCAACTCAAATCCACCCAACGGGGCTCCTCCCCAAAAGCGGTCAACAACGAAGGGGGCACCGCCGACGAAGCATCAAACCG
>DATEEG010000062.1:0-6407 GCA_035281305.1 Acidimicrobiia bacterium
CTGATGCCAAAAGCGCCGATCCGTCCCTCGTCGACCTCGGGCCTCGAGGCCAGCCAGTCGATTGCCGCCATCCACGCCTTGACCCACTCCGGCTCGTACGGAAACGGGTTCTGGCCGGTGCCCGGCGCGTCCATCACCAGCGAGGCGAGGCCGTTCAGGTTGGCCAGCTCACCGGCCCAACCCCGATCCTCCTTGAACACGTCTGCGCCGCACATCACCAGGACCGCCGGGGCCGGCGTCGACTCCGTCGCACCGTGTGGAGCCCGGTAGTGGGCCACGATCGATCGGCCTTCGCAGGGGACTTCCACGACCTGGAGCGGTGGATCGAGGAATGCACTCGCTTTCAGGTAGGCCCGGTCGCAGGCAGCGCTCACCTCTGCTTTGAGGGGCGTGGAGGCGCCGGGGAAACGACCGATCGAGTAATAGGTCCGGGCTTGCAGGTAGGCCGATCGGGCTCCCGCATCGTCTCCCCTGGCCACGAGTTCATCACCCTGTCGTTCGTAGCTTGCACCGAGGTCCCGCCAAATCGGGACCCATTGGTGGTCGTAGGTCCCGCTGATCCTGGCAACCGCCGACTTGAGCACGTCGACGTCGTCGACGGCATTCAGCCATCGTCGATAGAAGCCGCCGCGCTCGACTGCGTAGGGGTCTTCGCTCGGGGCGAATGGAAGTTCGTCGTTCATGCGGCCTCCTCGCGGTCCGGTTCGGTCGGAATCGAAGCTTCGTCCAAAGTGGCATCGTGCATTCGCTCCGCCAGGGCCTGGTCGGGTTCGAGGATGTAGACCCCGCCGTTGACACGGTCCGTCGCATAGACGGTGTGATCGGCGCCGACGAAGACATCGTTGACCTGTGCGGCTGCCTGTCCCGGCGGACACGCCGGGATCCAGTGGGCGATCTCCTCCGGCTGGAAAGGATCGACGAGGTCGTAGACCCGCAACCCGGCGTTGAAATAGGTTGCGAAAACCAGGTACTCGCTCCGATAGCTGCCGGCACGATTCTCATGCAGGTTGTGGGCGCCGAAGCGAAGCCCCCGCTCGCAGAAGTCTCCTTCGGGGACGGGGCAGATGGCAACCACGACAGGTTTCGTATCGTCGGAGATGTCGACCACGCGAACCATGTGCGCCGGGCCCTCGCACCCGTCATGAATCTGCTCATCCGTAACCACAAGCAACTGGCGACCAGGCAAGGGAAGGGCGGTGTGAGTGTGCCCACCCTCGACCCACGAGAGCCTGGACAGCGTGCGAGGGGCTGAGATATCGGAGATGTCGAGGATCACGATCCCCGAGTCCCACATGCCCAGATACGCTCGATTGCCTTCGACCATACCGTGATGGACCTGGCGCTCCTCGGTCGCCGGCCAATCCGGCTCCTCTCCGCCGCCCTGCCACATCCCGGGCCACCACCAGCGGCCCACCTCGTCGGGCCGGGTGGGGTCTGTCATGTCGACGATCATCCAGATCCTCCCGGAGAATCCGACCGGTGTGGCAGACACGTATGCGTAGTCACCGCCTTCCCACACGATCCGGTGTATCCCCCGGCCCCCGCAGTCGAAGAACCCGATCTTTTCGGGCCGAAACGGATCGCTGAGGTCGTAGACGGCCAGCCCGGTCGGGGCCGCCGCCTCGCTCCGAAACAGCTCATGATTCACGACGAGCAAGCCATCAGCGACCTGGACCTTGTGCGTGTGCGAACCGGCCGGAGCCTTCCACTGGACGACTACCCGCGGACTGGAACGATCGGAAATGTCGAGAACGCTGGTCCCCATGCCGCTCGGCCCGAAGTGGCCCACGTAAAGCGCGTCTTCGTAAGGCATGACCTGCATGCCATCGCCGAATCCCTTCAGGTCCGAGTGACCGATTAGTTGGAAGCCGTCGACATCGGGGGGATGAGCCATCCCTAGACCTGTCCCGGGTGTTGATCGGGGAAGTACTCGGGATTGAGCCGGAGCCGGGCGCTGATGGCGTGGCCCGCCATCAGCTCGGCGTCGGCCACGGCCGCGGCGTGTTCGGCGACGAGCCGGGAGCCCTCCGCATTGCACCTCTGGGTCGTAACCGTTTTGAGAAACTTGCCAACCCAGAGGCCACCCGTGTAGCGGGCCGCCCGGCCAGTCGGAAGAACGTGGTTGGTTCCGATGGCCTTGTCGGAATAAGTCACGGTGGCGTGCCGCCCGATGAACAGACTCCCGTAATTGGTGAGGCGGGCCGCAAACCACTCGGGGTCGACGGTATGCACTTCGAGATGTTCGGGGGCAATGTCATCGGAGACCCGCAGCAGTTCCTCGTCGTCTTCACAGAGGATCACCGCCCCGTAATCCCGCCAGGCCACCCCGGCTACGTCTGCGGTGGGCCAGCGCTCGAGCCACCGCTCAACCTCGACGATGGTTTCGCGCCCCACCCGCTCGGAGGTTGTGGCCAGAATCGCCGGAGAGGTCGGGCCGTGTTCGGCCTGGCCGAGGAGATCGGCCGCGATCACAGACGGATCGCCGGTGTCATCGGCGATCACCATGATCTCCGTGGGCCCTGCCAGGAGGTCGATCCCAACCTTGCCGAACAGCTGCCGCTTGGCCTCGGCCACGTACATGTTGCCGGGCCCGACGACCATGTCGACCGGCTTCGAGCCTTCCAGACCGAAAGCGAGGGCGGCCAGTGCTTGGACGCCTCCCACGCAGTAGATCTCCGTCGCTCCGGCTGCGTGCATGGCCCAAAGTTGCGGAAGGTACATGCCGTCGGCGTCGCGGGGCGGAGCGGCGGCGGCGATGCGAGTGACCCCCGCCACCTGGGCGGTCCCGACCGTCATGATCGGCGACGCGATGAGCGGATAGAGGCCCCCCGGCGAGTAGGCCCCCACCGCGCCCACCGGGATGTGTCGCTGGCCCAGAACCACCCCCGGCATGGTTTCGATCTCGAAGTCCACGAGGGTCCGGCGTTGCAGACCGGCGAAGTGCTTCACCTGGGCGATAGTGAACTCGGCGTGCTCTCTGACCACCGGATCGATCGAGTCATAGGCTCGTTCGATCGTCGCCGACGAAACCCGGAACTCGGGCGGGTCCCAATTGTCGAGTTCACGGGAGTACCGGCGAATGGCCGCCTCTCCGTCCTTTTCGACGTCGGCCAGAATCCGCCCGACTGTCGCCACGACAGCTTCGGTCACCGTAGGCGGCTGCCCCGGGGGCGCCTTGATGAACTCACTCATGTTTCCACGTCATCGGTGCGATCCTTTCGGCGAACAATGCACGATGCAGGACTGCGATCCTACGCATACACTCGCCCACCATGACCCCCAACCCCCGTTTTGGCGCGACAGGATGGGGCCCTGACCCCATCCCGTCGCGCCAGAACGGGTCTTCCGGGAGAGGAATGTGGTGTTAACACTCGATCAAGCCGACCGCATCATCGACGGCGCGCTGGCCGAAGGCCGCCGCCTCCAGTTGGGCCGCCTGACGGTCGCCGTACTCGACACCGGCGGGCATCTGATCGCGCTGAAGCGGGAGGACGGTTCCGAGTTCCTCCGGCCGCCGATCGCCATCGGCAAGGCCTGGGGCAGCCTGGGCATGGGTCACGCCGGCCGGGTGCTGGCCGAACGCTCCCAGAAGATGCCGGTGTTCTTCGGAGCGCTGTCCGATATGTCCGGCGGCAAGGTGGTCCCACTGGCGGGGGGAGTGCTGATCCGCACCCCGGAAGGTGCTTTGATCGGAGCGGTCGGAGTTTCAGGCGACACCTCGGAGAAAGACGAACTCGCCGCCATGGCGGGAGTCAAAGCCGCCGGTCTCGAACCCGACATCGGCCAAAACCCCGACTGGAGAAGACCCTAAGAGCGCCCGCGCTCGATCCCGGCCATCTGCTCCAGGACCGCGTGGACAGCCGCTCCGTCCAACTCTGCCATTCCCTGGGCCATCGCCGCCGCGTAGATCGGCCCGATGGCGGCAAGCAAGGGTGTGGGGCATGAGAGCGAATCGGCGAACGAGCCGATGACATCGAGGTCCTTCACAAACATCGATACCTTGGCGGTCGCCGGCTCATAGACCCCCTCCACCATGAACGGTGCCCGCAACTGAAATATCCGCGAAGTGGCGGCACTGTCGTAAAGGACGTCGAAGACCATGGCCGGATCGAGCCCCGCCTTCGCCGCCAGCACCATCGCTTCGGCGGTGGCGACGTTGTAGATGGCGACCAGCAGGTTGGCAACATATTTGATCTTGGAGCCCGAGCCGAACGGGCCGACCTCGCTCACAGTGCGTCCGAGGCGCTCGAGCAGCGGCCGGGCCTGCGCGACCGCGGCGACATCGCCACTTGCCAGGAACACGAGGTCCCTGGCGGCGGCCTGCGCCCCGGTCCCGCTGATCGGGCAGTCGATCATGACCGCACCGTTGACCGCCAAGGCTGCCCGGGCCGCTTCCTTGTCCGACAGCGGCAGGGTGCTGGCCTCGATCACCAGGAGGCCGGGCCGGCTGGCGCCGTCCAACCCACCGGCACCGCTGACCGCCATCTCCAGGGCGGCCGACGAAGCCACCGATATCAGTACCAGGTCGGCGGCCCGACCTACCTCCAGGGGGGAGGCGACCAGGTTCCCCCCGGCCTTCTGGAAGGCCGCAGCGGCCGGTACGGCGGGGTCATATCCGAACACTTCGATACCGTCGGTGAGCAGATTGCGGGCCATAGCGCCGCCCATGATGCCCAGGCCGATCACGCCAACTCTGGATGTCATTTCATCTTCCTTCTGAGCGGGGCTCGGAGGCCGGCATGCGGCAACCGTGTATTTTGCAGGAATCTATTCGAAGGAGGATGCCATGACCGCGCAGGTGAAGCTGGCAGTGGTTGGACTCGGTTGGTGGGGGGCGGAACTGGTAAAGGGGGTTCGCAGCACCGGGATCGCAGACGTCACTGCCTGTTATGCGCGGACGGCGGCAACCCGCGATGAGTTCGCCGCCCAGCACGGGATGAAGGCCGCCACTTCCTACGAGGCCTTGCTGTCGGATCCAGACATCGACGGCGTGTTGCTGGCCACGTCACATTCGAGCCACGGAGATCTGACCGTTCAGGCGGCGTCCGCCGGCAAGCACATCTTCGTGGAAAAGCCCTTCACGCTGACCGTCGAGGACGGTCGCCGAGCGATGAAGGCCGCCTCCGAGGCCGGAGTGGTTCTTCAGGTCGGTCACAACCGTCGCCGCCAACCTGCCAATCGGCGGCTGAAGGAGATGATCGACAGCGGGGAGATGGGTTTGGTGGTGGCAACCGAGGCAACCCACGCCGGGGGCCGTGGCCTCGCCCTCGACCCTGCCCACTGGCGAGCCGAACGCGCAGAAAGCCCTCTGTCGGGCATGACCGGCATGGGCGTGCATCAGCTCGAAAACATGCTCTGGCTCATCGGGCCGATCAAATCCGTGTCGGCGCACAGCAACCGGCTGCTGAAGAGAACCGACCTGGACGACGCCAGCGTCCTCTCGCTTCAATTCCATAACGGGGTGGTGGGAAGCCTCGTCACGAGCTATGTGACGCCTGCGGTTCAGCGGATCGGAGTGCTGGGAACAGTGCGGTCGGCCTGGAATGAGATCGACGGGAAACGCCTGCTGGTGCAGGAGGTGTCCGACAAAGAGCCAACCGAAGTGCCGGTCGAGCCCCTCGATACGGTGGCAGATCAGTTGCACGAGTTCGCCTCGAGCATCCTGGGCACTGCCAAGCCGGAGACCGGCGGGCTCGAAGGGCTACGGGTCGTTGCGGTCATGGAGGCCGCCATCGCCGCGGCCGACCGCGGCGTGGCGGTGGAGGTCGAGGATGTCGGCTGACATGAACCCGCCCTTCGAACGAAGCGCCGTCGTAGTCGCCGGGGTGGCGCCCCCGGCGGGTCATTACTCACACGGAATAGTCGCGGCTGGCCGGATCCTGTTCGTCGCCGGTCAGGTGGCCCTCGACGAAGAGGGCAACCTGGTTGGCCGAGGCGACGCCGCCGCCCAGGCTCGACAGGTCCTGTTGAATATGAAGAGGGTCATCGAAGGGGCCGGAGGGTCAATGGCCGACGTTGCCCGGACCACGGTGTACCTGACCCACCTCGAAGATCGAGGGCCCGTGGGAAACGTGAGGACCGAGTTCTTCCCCGACCCGGCTCCGGCCAACACTCTCCTGGTGGTTGCGTCTCTGGCCCATCCCGACTTCCTGGTCGAGATCGATGCGATTGTGCCATTGACCGGCGGGTCGTAGGGTTTCGGCTCCGTTCGTTCGGATTCCATTGAACGGCGGCTCGCAGGCTTTCGGCGCCGCTCGTTCGCGATCCGCTATCCGCTATCCGCTATTTGTTGAACGGCGGCTCGTACGGGGAGCACTCCGCTCGTTGGCGATCCGCTATCCGCTATCCGCAAGAATCCGTTGAACGGCGGCTCGCAGGGTTTCGGCGCCGCTCGTTCGCTATCCGCT
>DATEEG010000063.1:0-3599 GCA_035281305.1 Acidimicrobiia bacterium
TGGCGGGACAGGTCGAACTTACGGGTGAAGGCACCCTTGTTCGGGTCGGTCCACGCTTCGAATCGGTGGCCACGGTCGACAAGGTCAGCCGGCATCAGTAGCCGCCATAAAGGTCAACTGGTCGTCATGGCCCTCACATACGAAATCAGCCCGCTCCTTCAACAGAGGGTGAGTGTCCGCGGCGGCGATCACTATCTCCATTTGTTCCGCCAGGCAATCGACACCGAACCCGTCGACAGTGTGAACGAATTGGTGGCGTCGGCGTCGAGCTCAAGGACGTAAGGCTTGTTCATCACCAGGAACTCGCCGTAGTCGGTGCCGCCGGTGATCCGCTCCGCCCAACCGGTCCGGGCGTAGACGATGACACCTCCCGCCGGGACCGCTCCGATGATCTGAATCGTCGCCCCCGAGGCGGTGTGAGTCAGCAGCGGATCGGTGCCGGACGCGAAAGTGATCTCGGCGTCGTCGACCGGAGCGTTCCCACCCACCGCGATGGATGGCACCGGGTTGATGCCGGTGTTCAGCGTCGTACTGCGCCAAAACGGGTCGGCGGCCAGGAACGGGAACAGGAACGTGAACCGGTCCTGTGTCGACGCCACCGGTTGGAAGATTTTCCCGTCGATCTGGACGGTGCCCCAGTCAGGGGCGGTCATCTGCAAAGTGGTCATCAGCCGGCCGCCGTAGAGCAGCTTCTTCACGTCGGTCAACTGGGCGAGGTCCTGCACGGAGACCTCGAGCGGGACCAGGTTCTCCTGTGAGAACAGGTGCGCTACTTCTTGGGCTCCATGCCGGTATTGGACGGGGATGTTCCCGCCCTGCGACCCGGGGGAACCGAAGTCGAGAATCCGAACGAATCGGGAGACGGTGTCGAGGTCGGTGAGGGAGGCGCCGCGGGGGCCGGCTTTCCAGTCCCAGTCCCAGTCGGCCATTAGAACTTCCCGAAGGTGGCGTGGTTGGCCAGGAGGGCGGCGTATTGGAGGTCAAGATCCATTTGCCGGGTGACGGGGTTGATGACGGTGACGGATCCGCCGGTCACGTTGGGGCGGCCAAGTGCGGCCATCAGTTGCTTGTTGGAGACGATCGACCCGGCGGTGCCCGGGATGAACAACTCTTGCCCGGCTTCACCGACCACGTAGGGCTGACCGCCCCACACCCGGCCACCGGTCGCTTTCCCACCGATCCGGGTCGTCGTGGTACCGGAACTGAGACCCATCCCCTCAGGGATCACACCCTGTTCGAGGAGGTTGATCTGGCGGAGGATGATGGTGCTGGTGACCTCCATCCCGTCGAGCAGCCCCAACGTGTCGAGGTAGGTTCGGGCGACCTCGTTGGAAACACCCAGCGCAGTGGCGACCGCGTCGATCGAGTCTTCGGCGTTGACACCGAACGTCCCGAACGCCGCCTCAGCCTGAGCCACCGCGAGGGCGAGTTCGATCTGCTTCTCGGCGAACTCTTCAGACTCTCGACCGTGTTCGTTTGCCGCGTCCCGGGCCGCGGTCTGAGCGTCGGCCAGATTCACCAGGGCGTCACGCGCGGCGAGGACCGGGTTGATCCGACTGGCAAGGAAGTTGGCAAGGTTGACCAGCGCGTCGAAGTGATGTCTGGTCGCATCACCGGCAAGGCGTTGCGCCGTCGAGAGACGATCGATCGGGGTGACGGCCTCCAACACTGCCGGGATCAGATCGTCCTTCGTAGCGTCGGCCATGAAGATCGCCGCCTCGGCAGCTTCACGGGTCGGGGTAATCGCGGCTTCGATGGCGTCCCCGTAGTTTCCGGTCAGGATGTTGAGAATGCCGATCTCGCCGATCATCCGACCCCACCCGGCGAGGATCGGGTTGCTGGACTCGGCCATCTCATTGCCGGCCTCTTTGGCATCCCCGAACTTCTCCGACAGCCAGCCGAGCCCTTCCAGCAGCGGCTCCAACTCGTCCATGATGTCTTTCGCCGCCTCAGCCACGTCAGTCAGGAGTGGGGCGATGGCACCTATCGCCCGGTTGAGTTGCGCCCCCAGCGTCGCTTTGAGTTTGTCCATCGTCTCGCGGAACTTGTCAGCGTTCCGTAAAGCCTCCGTGGACACGACCGCCTTTTTTCCTTCTTCCCGCAAGTCCGAGAGGGCGTCGGTGCCCAGGTCGAGGATCGAAATGGTCTCTTCCCACTTCTTCCCGAAGATGTCCTGAGCCAAAGCGTTACGTTCGGTGATGTTGGTCATCCCGGCCAACTTCTCGAACACCTCGTCGGTAATCGAGCCGGCATCGCGGAGCTTGCCGGTCGTGTCCAACACCGAAATGCCGAGGGTGTCATAAGCCTTAGCACTGGCACCGGTGCCATCAGCGGCTTCGGACAGGTTCTTGACGATCGCCTTGACTGCGTCGGAAAAAGCCTCCGACTTCGCACCAGCCGCGGCGGCGACGAATTCCCACTCCTGCAAAGCGTCGGTCGAAAGGCCGGTTTGAGCCGACAAGTCGAAAAGGCGGTCGGCGTTTTCTCCAGCCTTCTCCGCGAGCCTGGTCAACCCGACGATTGCCCCGCCGATCGCGGCCGGGCCGATCATCCTCCCCAGGCTTCCGGTAGTCGTCTTGGCTGAGTCACCGATCCTGCCCGTTGCGGTGGCAGCCTCTTTGGCTTCTCGCTTGTAGTCGCCGGATACCAGCTCGAGGATCACCGAAAGCTTTTCAATCGCCATCAGGTTCCTTCCCGCGGTAGAGCCGCAACTTGTAACCCTCGGGATGGAGGGCGGTATTCGCGGTCTGCTCTCTCAACTCTTCGATCGATTTGCAGCCCAGACACCAATGGATGCCAGCCGTCCATGCTTCCGGGTCTTCTTCCCATTCCCAGTCGAACGTGCCACAGGTCGGACATTTCTGAGCCTGTTCACTCATCCAAACGACAACGATGGCCCGGTCTTCCGGCAGCCAACGCGGCTCTGGTTTGCCGCCCTCAGCTGGGATGCGACCTAAGACATCGGAGGGTGGAAGGCCCCGTTCGAGGGCGTAGTCAACAAGTCGCCGCCACCGGAGGTCGTACCGGTAGCGGCGTTGAAGAAAGGGAGATCAGCCCCGGCCACCTGGACGGACAGGGCCAGATTCCACAACTGGTTTTGCGTACCCTTGCTCAGCCCCCTCCACCACTCGTCCGACCATTCCGGCTCGACAAGACACGCTTTCAACAGGTCGGGTGCCATTCCCCTGTCATCCCACTCCGGCATTTCTGCCAGGGGAAAGACCTTCGCCTGTTCCCGCCACCGGTCCAGCTGAGTGAGCGTCGGGGGATGTTGACGGGCGATGTCGTCGAACTCTTCGCCAGGGATCGCCTGCACGACCACCTCGAGGGAACCGTCCGCGGCTGCTTCGGCCAGTTCTGACAGACGCCGCTCCAACGCTGCCACCGAACCTTCACCAACCCGGGGGTTGTACTTCTCGGTTTGCTGGGCCAGCTTCAACGTGTGACGTATCTGGTCGAGCTCACCTAGCACCCTGCCGTCGGTGACGATCCGCTTAGAAGCGGTGCGTCTATGCAACAGTGGCCCGCCACGAAATCGCCGACGAAATCGCAGCCGGCACCCGGGTGCGGCGCAACGAGTTGCGAGGTCCGGGCACGTC
>DATEEG010000064.1:0-3812 GCA_035281305.1 Acidimicrobiia bacterium
CTCGGTAGCGGCGGCATTGCTCGGGTGGCTGGTCCTGAGGGCGGGACCAACCGCCGGGCCGACTCGCAATGGGCCGACTCGAAGTGGGCCGACTCGAAGTGGGACCGAATGAAACCGCCGCCTGCGATCCCCTGTGTGGACTGCGACGGAACGCTGCACCTGCTTTCGCTGTTGCCGCCCGACGAACCGATGGAAGCGGGCCTCGTCGTCGCTTACCGATGCGACTCATGCATGGAACGGTTTGACCTCGTCTGGGACGAACCTTCAAGCGGCGACGACCCCCCATGATCCTTTACGCGTTGGGCCGTTCGGCAACCCGACGATCGGCGTAAGCCGGGTCGGGGTTGAGGCGGCATTCCCGGTAACAAGAGGAACCGGGGCCTTGCTCTCGGGAGGATTGGAGAGCAGCCCCGGTTCCCTTGGTACTCGGCCGCTTCAGGCGGCGTGGCGAACCGGCGGCGCCAATCCCGGAGCAACCGGGGGTAGCGCCACCAACTGTTCACCCCAGGCGATGAGAGCCTTGCCTAGTCGGTCTCTCATCGACATCGCATCTGTCTGGTCTCGCCTTGCTACTTCGAGTTCGATCTCGAGTTGGCGGGACTGCACGTACGCAAACATCATGGCGGTCATTTCGTAGCTCCTTGGACGTTGATCCCGGTATGGGCGGGAAGGGGATTCAGGTACTGAGTGAGAAGGCTGGCGTGATCAGGAAGCGAATCGAGCCGCAGCCCGTAGGTCGAGACCTGACCGTCGGCGAAGAGGACCCTGACGAGGCCTGCAGCCCGAAGTACCGCCATGTGATGAAACACCGTGGATTTCGCCATGCCTACGTGCTCGGTCAGCTCGGCCAGAGTGGCGGGGCCTTCCGAGAGCTTGCGAAGCAAGCGCATCCGCTTGTCGTCACCTAGAGCCTTGTAAACGGCGAGCAGGGACGACGGCGGTGCCTCCGGGTCCATGACCAGGTGCTCCTCGGCCACCGGATAACAGACCAGAAGAGCATCTTCGTGGTCGGTGATCAGGGTCCATGGCCGCAGGGACACACTCGGTATGAATACGACCCGACGGACGCCCTGGGGAATGTCGTATGCGATCCCGTTGGTGATCGACTCGATGAGATCTTTGATCGAGGTCGAACCGTCGATCTCTGGTTGGCGTGCCGCGGCGTCCCGGGCCTGGGCCCCGGCCCACTCTTCCTCGTATTCGGAGAAGGCCTCGCTGCGAACCCTCCTGATGGCTTCGACCATCGGCGGGATGACTTCTTCAGCCGGGAGTTCGAGAAAGCTTTCGAGTGTCTTGCAGAAGTTCTCGTTCATCTTCAACGTGGAGGCCTCCGCGACGATTGCGGCAACGGCCTCTTCTTGTCCGCGGGCGGCGGCGGCCCGAACCTCGGGAGCCACATCGCAGAACTTCTCCGACAGGAGCGTCTCCCGCAGCCAAACCGGGTCGGCGGCTTCGAGCCAGGCAATAGCGCCGTCGATCGACCGGTCAGGTGCGGTTTCAACTATCGGCAGCAGGCCAACCCACAACTCGCCGAAGGCCGACGCCCGGGTGGCGATGCGCAGTGTTTCGGGGCTGAGCTTCTTTCGAAAATTATCGAACCAGTCCTTGCCGACTGAATGGCTTTCGGCCTTGTCATCGGCCCCAAAGACCGACCACATCACCAAAAGCAGGTCGTAAAGCGGCGAACTGTCCACTGAAATCCGGACTCGACGAGATCTGACGGAGGACAAATCGTGGAGGTTGCGTTCGGGTCCCATGAGATCACACGGTGCTTTCTAAGAATCTTGACTGTTCGATGCAGATCGAACGCTATCAGATCGTTCGATCCACGTCAAGAGGTGAAATTCACCCGGACTCCCTGTTCGACTGCCGGCTGCGAACCGACGGCTTCCTTCAGGCATGATCGGTCGGCGCACGGAACAGACGCCGACCGATCAGCCTCCGACGTGGTGCCCGTCTACAGGCTGCCCCTTCCGGCCTGGCCCTGAGGCAGGCCAACGTTCGGGACATTGGCGTCGGTCCTGTTCATGAACTGAGGCACCACGGCGACCTTTGGATTGTGGACGACGCCCCTACTTGGCCCCTCTCACGACGCCCTGGAGACCCTGCAAGTTCTGCAGCCCGTAGAGCGTTTCGGTGAATGGATAGGTGATGTTCGCCTGGCGATAGAACTCGAGAATCCCGGTGTCGAACAGCAGGATGTACGGCTTCTCGTCGGCCAGGATCCGTTCCATCTCCCACATCAACCGGTACGCCTCGCTTTCGTCCTGGGTGGCGTTGAACTGGTCGATGAGCGACTCGAACTCGGGGTTGTTGAAACCAACCGAGTTGTTTCCCCCGTTGAGGAGGGTGTCGTTGCGAGCACTCCAAAACGCCTCGTAGTGGGTGGGCAGAGCCGGGTTCCCGAGCGACCAGCCCAGGATGAACATGTCGAAGTCGAGTTCGTTGTTGGAGTCGGGGGTGTAGACCGCATCAACGATGGCGTTGAAGTCGGTGGGATTGGCGTTGGCCTCGAAGCCGAGCTGCTCTAGCCAGGTCTCCACCCACACCGAATACGTCGCCCGCAGCGGGTCGTAGCCCGGGCCCGGAGCCAGGATCTCGAGTTCGGGAACGGGCTGCCCGTTGAGCATGATTCCCGAGCCGCCGAGCACCGTGACATCGGCCTCGTCCATCGTGGGTTCGACCTCCCAGGTGAAACCGGCCTGGCGCAACAAGGCGAGGGCCTCGTTGAGTCGGTCGCCGGTCGACTTGCCCACATATTGGGAGGCGATCTCTTCGACGACCTCGGCGTTGTACCACTTGGTGTTGCCTTCCGGGATCGTCGCGTAGAACGGGATCGCCACGCCCTGGAGGACGTTGTTGGCCATGAACTCCTTGTCGATCATGAGCGCCAACGCATCCCTGAACTCAGGGATGTTCATCGGCGAGCGGCGCAGGTTGAACCCGAGATAGCGGAAACCGTTGGTCGGGTTGATGACGGCCGTGATGGTCGGATCGCTTTGAACTTGGGCCACAAGGCCGCGTTGCATGCCCAACGGGTTCAAGATGTAGTCGATCTCGTCGGCTTGAAGCGCCAGGACGGCCGCGTCCTGGCCCCCGTACAGGCTGAAGATCGCATCGGTCACGAAGGGCCCGTTGACATAGGCCACACCGCCGGAATCGACCTCGTCACCGTTGGCGTAGTAGTCGGCGTTGGCGATCGACCGGGTGTACCCACCCTCTTCCCGCTCGGAGTAGATCATCGGACCGCCGGAGGGATCTCCAACCCCTGAGGCCGCGTAGAGCGTCGAAAGTGGATCCTCACTGGTGGCGGCCGCGGCGACGGCCTCAGCCCAGAAGTGGGCGGGCATCACGGGAGCCACACCGGGACCATGCGGCCACACTGCCAATCCAGGTTCGATGTTGAAGATGAACTTCACCGTTGTCGCGTCGACCGCTTCCACGCCCGTCAAACCGATCTGGTTGGGATTGTCGGGATTGGTCAGCGGATACCACGTCAGCCAATCGCCTCCGAGTGCGAGATCGCGCACCGTTTCGAAGGTGAACACGATGTCGTCGGCCGAGATGGCGGTCCCATCGCTCCAGGTTGCATCCGACCGGAGCGGGACGGTGATCGCCCAACCGTCGCCTTCGGCCTCACCGACCGGAACCTCAGGTGACGCCGAGAGATCGGGCACGACCTCGAGTCCCGGATAGTTGATGGTGTAGAGCGCGGGTTTGGTTGGTGTGAGCACGTAGCTGTTCCACACCGTGGACAGAGTGTCCTGAGCCGCCCAATAGTTGTCGGTGGTGGTGTCTTCGAATATCCCCAA
>DATEEG010000065.1:0-5365 GCA_035281305.1 Acidimicrobiia bacterium
CCCGGACGGCCGCGGCCCGGTCGACGAGGCGATGGTCGTCACAGAGGACCTCGGCCCGGTAGCCCGCGACCACCAAGAGATCGGCGATGGCCTCGAGGCCGCGCCGGAGGGGCTCGTACCCATCCCCCGCCGCCACCCTCGACACTCTTCCGGTCGGGATTTCCGACTCCGTGGAGTCGGGGGATCCGGATTCCGGAAGGTAGGCCCGGGCCCCCACCACCAGCGTCCGACCCCACGGAAAGCTCACCCTGGGAGCGGTGGCTGTGCCCGGGTCGCGATAGGTGAATCCGAGCCCGGCCGACATGCCGTTGTCGATGCGCCGGCGCATCGAGGCCTCGACTTCGGGAAACGGCTCGGTTCCGGCAAAGCCGACCCGATCGAGGCCCGCCAACCTGGCTGTCTCCTCTATCCGGCGGCGGAGTCCTTCCACGGTTCGACCGTAGCCGATTGGACCCGACGCGGGACGAGGCGCAACTGGGGCACGAGGCCGGCGTCGGCCAGAGCGGACAGGGCGTCAGCCTCGGCCTCGTCGAGGTTGAGGGGTCCCTCGTCGACGAAGCCCTCCTGGAAGATCACGGAGATGACGCAGTCGTCACAGGCGATGTCTTTGGCGAGACAAGAGTCGCAATCGATGAGCATGGGACGGAACGTATCGGACGGTTGGGACAGATTTCGGGTGGAGCGTGTTGCGTGGTGAGTCGACCCGAGCCTTACCGGGGACCTAAATCACTGGTGGGGATCCATGCCACGTCCGTGGGAAACACCATGTCCAGCGTCCAATCGAGGGCGACCCGGGCTTTGCGAAGGAACGTCGGCAGCTGCAGCAGGTAGTACGACCTCCACAGGAACCATCCGATCAACCCGGAGACCGGGATCCCCAGCACTTGGCCGACTGCATTGCGGTGGCCCAGCGAGACCAATTCACCTTTGGTCCCGTAGGAGAACTCGGGAACGCCGGGATCTCCCCTCTCGAGAGCAAGGAGGTGACGCCCGAGATAGCGGCCCTGACGCAGGGCGAACTGGGCGGTCGGCGGCGATGTCAGGCCGCCACCGGACGGCACGAGCGCCACGTCACCCACCGCATAGACCCCCGGGGCGGCCCTCATATTCCCGTCGACGACGAGTCGGCCCTTGACCGTTGCCAGGCCAATCTCGGCGACGAGAGGATTGGGTCGAACTCCGGCGGCCCAAATGATCGTGGCCGCTTCGATCATCTCCCCGCTGGCGAGACGAACCCCGCGGTCGGTGACCTCGGCGACGGCGGACCCGAGGGCGAGGCTGACACCTCTCGATTTCAACGCCCGGGCGGCCGCAGCCGACAGCGACCTGGACAGCGCAGGGGTTACCCGGTCCACTGCATCGACCAGCGTCACGTGCGGGGTGGGGGCATCTCGATAGAACAGCCTGGAGGCCTCTCGGACGAAGTCCCCGAGGGCGGCGGCCAACTCAGCCCCCGAGTATCCCGCTCCGACCACGGCCAGCTTCGTGAGCCAAGGATCCCGGTCCAGTGAGGCCCCTTCGAGCAGAGCGAGCACCCGGTTTCGGACCCTCAGGGCGTCGGAAATCTCTTTGAACCCGAGAGCGTGCTCGTCCACCCCGACGACTCCGTAAGTCGCCGGGACCGAGCCCAGGGAGATGACCAGGACGTCTCCCTCGATCGTTACCGGGCCGGCCCCGAAAACAGGCTGGACGGTGACCGCCTTTCTCTCGGGATCGATTGCGACCACCTCGCCTTGCACCAAGGCGGCGTGGGGAGCAAGCTGGCGAATCGGTGTGACGATGTGGCGTGGGTCGACGTCGCCGATGGCTGCCTCCGCCAGCATGGGTGTGAACAGGAGGAAGTTGTCGATGGAGACGATCGTCACCGAAGCCTGCGAACCAAGCTGGCGGGCCACGGCAGATCCGGCGAACCCCCCGCCGACTATCACGACTCGGGGCTGTGGCGGCATCACGACCTGAAGCTACGACGGCGGCCGAACCGAAGCCAATTCGACACGCAAGCCGTCCAAGAGTCCGCGGGACTGCGACGCGCCCCGGTCCAAGGGGTCATGCTTGAAAGGTTCGGCGCCCGCCTGTCTTCAGCCATTCGATCAGCGCCTCCGACCAGAGCCCGACGGCCCCGGCTTCTTCGACGGCTTCCCGCACTCGCCGATCCGACGTGATCACCACCAAACCGCTGGGATCGCGCCGGGCCATCTTGATCAACTCTTCGTCGGCCGACGCGACGAACGTCACCACGACGTCGTCGGCCGAGAACGACTCGCCGACCTGACTCGAATCGAATACTGCGCTTACCCGTCTCTTCCCGGCGGAGGCGAGGATGAGACGGCGTGCGGCCTCGATGACTCGATTGCGGGTCGCGGGCGTCGGCGGTGACTCGATCAAATGAGCGGCGTTCCATCCGTCTATGGCGATATGCACGATCCCGGGAATGCTCAGGAGCCAGACAATCGCTTCGGCCCGATCCGGTGAGACGCCGGCCGGAAGGCCCCAGCGGCGGTCCGCTTTGGCGGCGACAGTGGGCTCGCCGGGTAGGGCCGGCGCTATGACCAGCGCCCGGTTGAGGTCGTCGAGGTGGCGGGCCAGCACGGTGGGCCGGTCGAGGGCCCAGGCCGCTGCAACCTGGGTCGGCTTGGAAGCGGGTGCTGCCTTCCCTCGACTCGACCGAGCGACGGCCAGCTTCTGGCGCAAATCGTCGTTCTCGGCTCTGAGTCGGGTGGCTTCCTCGGCGGCCGCCGAGAGCTGACTGCTCAGGGTTTCACGGACCGACTTGAGCTTGGCCCGGGAGCGACGATTGGTCTCCGCCGCGGCCGCCAGGCGCTCATCGATCCCACCTGCCGCCTCCTGCTCTCGCCGCTCGGCCTTATCCAGTTTCTGTTCGAGCCTTCCGGCCCTGGCGACCGCTCTCCGCAGCTCGGTCTCCAACCGCTTGATTTCCGATCGCTCCACCGCCTCCCGATGCCCGGTGACCAACGCCTCGATCCTCGCCTCCCAGCCTTCGGGCCGGGCCAGGAACAGGAAAGAGGCGGTTTCTCGGGCCTCATCTTCAGGGTCTGGGATTTCGGCCCGGGCCTCGGCCCGCAACCAATCGGAGGCGTCCAATTCCGCCAGCAGCCGCTTGGTGAAGGGGGCGGGCAAGCGGCAGGATCGGCCGGCAATATCCCTGAGCCTGGCCGGAATGTCCTTATCGTCCATCCGTCGCAGCGCCTGGCGGGCGGCGGCCAGGGCCTCGGCGAGCAGGTCCGGATCTATCGAGGCCGCGATCACGATGGGTCTGGCTGAAATGACGTTTGCATGTGCCCTGTGGTTGGGAGATATAATGGTCAGACGATGGCAAAGACCGTCCAGACAGCGATCCTTCTGGTACTTCCGTAGCGCACACGCCTCATACCCGGCGTGTGCGCCCTCACGACCCTCCCCCCCGGGAGGGTTTTTGTTACCCCGAACCGAGCCCGACAGATACCGACAACGCCACCGCAAGCGAGGAACACCATGACCAAGATGACCGGAGCCCAGGCCCTCATCACTTCCCTCGAGAACGAGGGGGTGGACCTCGTCTTCGGTGTACCGGGAGGAGCCATTCTCCCTGCCTACGACCCGCTCCTCGAGTCACCGATTCGGCACATCCTGGCCCGCCACGAACAAGGGGCGGGACACATGGCCGAGGGTTACGCCTGGGCGACGGGACGAGTCGGGGTCTGCATAGCGACTTCGGGTCCCGGGGCCACCAACCTGGTCACCCCCCTGGCCGATGCTCTGATGGATTCGGTTCCCCTGGTTGCGATCACAGGGCAGGTCCCGACTTCTTCGGTCGGCAACGACGCCTTCCAGGAGGCGTACACGACGGGTATCACGATGCCGGCGACGAAGCACAACTATTTCGTGACCGATCCCAACGACATAGCCGACGCGATCCACGAGGCCTTCCACATCGCTTCCACGGGACGACCGGGGCCGGTCCTGGTCGACCTCCCCAAGGACGTTCTCAATCAGACCTTGACCTGGAAGAACCCAAAGGCTCTCAACATGCCCGGCTACAAGCCGACCGTCGACGGACATCCGAGACGGATCAAGGAAGCGATCGAGTTGATCGCCCATTCCAAGCGGCCGGTGCTCTACGTGGGCGGAGGAGTGATCAAAGCCAACGGGTCCAAGGAGCTGCGGAGGCTGGCCGAACTCACCGGGGCCCCTGTCAGCACCACCCTCATGGGCCGCGGGGCCTTCCCCGATTCGCACCCACTGGCGATGGGGATGCCCGGGATGCACGGCACCTACACCTCGATCACAGCGATTCAGAAGGCCGACCTTCTGATCTCGATAGGCGTTCGCTTCGACGATCGCGTCACCGGCAATCCGAAGTTCTTCGCTCCCCACGCCAAAGTGATCCACGTTGACGTCGATCCGGCTGAAATTGGCAAAGTGCGCGCGGCGGACGTGCCGATCGTCGGCGACGCTCGCCGGGTGATGGAACAGATGATCGAAGCGTGGGGTGAGCGCGATGTCCCGGACCGCTCCGCCTGGCTCGACACCATCCGCCGCTGGCAGCAGGAATATCCGCTTCGCTACGACCAGGACGTCGACGGACCGATCAAACCGCAGTTCGTGGTTGAAGAGTTGTACCGGTTGACCGGCGGTGACGCCACCGTGGTGGCCGGGGTAGGCCAGCATCAGATGTGGACCAGCCAGTTCTGGAAGTTCGACCGGCCCCGTCGCTGGATCAACTCGGGTGGTCTGGGAACCATGGGTTTTGCGGTGCCCGCCGCCATCGGGGCCAAGGCCGGCATGCCGGACGATCTGATCTTCGCCATCGATGGCGACGGCTGCTTCCAGATGACCTTCAACGAACTCGTGACAGCCGCGGTGGAGAAGATCCCGGTGAAGATCGCCGTCTTCAACAACGGCGTCCATGGCATGGTCACTCAGTGGCAGCGCCTGTTCTATGGAGGCCGCTTCTCGGGAACGATCCTGGGAGACGTCATCGACTATCCCAAGCTCGCCGAAGCGATGGGCTGCGCGGGCTTCCGGGCCGAGACCCCCGACGAGGTGGGCCCGACCCTGGAGAAGGCCCTGGCAATCGACGACCGCCCGGTGGTCGTCGAGATGGTGGTCGATCGCGAGGAGATGGTCTTCCCCATGGTCCCGGCCGGTGGTTCCAACGACGAAGTCATCCTGGGCCCATCGGAGCGAGTGATCTCACCAGCGAGCGACCTGCCATGAGCTCAGAACAAAGACGGAAGGCGGAAGACGGAAGGCGGAAGACCAACCGCTTGGTTCCGTTTGCTTCCGACTTCCGACTTCCGACTTCCGACTCGCGGAGGCTCTCATGAACCACACTCTTTCCGTCATCGTCGAGGACAAGCCGGGG
>DATEEG010000066.1:0-3681 GCA_035281305.1 Acidimicrobiia bacterium
CGCCTGCGTCGTTGAGGACCATTGGAATCTCGTTCACTATCTCGAGATCCTCCGGAACCTCGATTCCGCCGATGGTCCGACCGGCCGGGACCGGAGTATCTCCGATGATGATGGTGCCGAAGAGCCCGTTCGGAACCTGAAGCTGACCGTGGTGGTGAGCGTGGTACATCGAGACGGCCGGTCCCACCGCGACAAACGAGTAGGTGAAGCTGTCGCCGGGTGCGATGAGGGGTTGGGTCAACGGGGCGACGCCGTCCATCTGGTTTTCGAGTATGACCCCGTGGAAATGGACGTCGGTTCCCATCGGGAGTTCGTTGTGAAAAGTGACCGACACCCGATCCCCGTCATCGACCCTGATGGCAGGCCCCGGGACCTGGCCGTTGTAGGTCCAGGCGTCGACGAACTTTCCTGCCTCGACTTCCCAGGAAGTGATGGCGATCGTGACGTCGAACTGCTTGGTCCCATCCGCAAGGATCACCGGCTCGAGCGGCTGATTGCCGACTCCTTCTGTCGCGGCCGGAAAAGCCAGGATGCTTTCAGTCATCGCCATATCCATGGCCGTGTATTCGGCCGCGGTGTGACCGGCGTGGGTAGCGGTGGTTGCCACCTCGCCGACCGTCAACGTGGCCGCCATGCCCGCGGATTCGTGACCCGGGACTGCACAGATCAGTTGGTACTGCCCGGCGGCCATGTCGCCGAGATCGAGGGTGGCACTCTCACCCGAGTTGAGATCGGGCGTGTTCGGTCCACCGACAACGGTCAGGTTGTGAGCGATATTGCCCGCGTTGGTGACACGGAGGGAAACCTCGCCTTCGGGAACCGCGAGGTCGCCGGAAATCGAGAACTCGGCGAGCTGGATCTCGGCGACGGTGCTGTCGACATCGGATCCGGCGGCTGAAGGGCCCCGAACCACGAGTACGAGTAGCGCCGCCATGACGAGGACGCCGGTGGTGGAAAGCAGGAGCGTGATGCGGTCGAACACCTTGGACGAGTCGGTCAATTTGATTCCTTCTTCGAGTACCTCCTCAAGCTTTCACGGACCGACCAGGCCCGAATAGGGCCGGTAGTCCTGTGGGGTGGGTCTGTTTGGCCCTACCGGTGGTTGGTGGGTTTGGGGACACTGAGGTTGTCAGTTTTGGAAGCAGTGTTCATTAGGAGGACACCACCATGGCAGTTGTAGTTGACAGAAAAGCCCCCAAGGCGATCGAGCGGACCGGTATGGCTCGTCGTCGCCTCCTGGCCGTCGTCGGGATTCTCACCCTGGTGGTGGGGATCGGATCGTTCGCCGGAGGGGTCTTCGGAGCGGTTTACACCTGGAACCAGGCCGCCGCTGAAAACATCACCACCCCCGACGATGCCGTCTTCCCTGAAGTTCCGCTGCGTGGTCCTTTCTCGATGTGGGCCCAGGCCGACATCATCGAGCACCACCAGTTGGACTCGACTGATGGCCTCCGCTACGCCGAGATGCCCCGCCAGGTCCCCTCGGTCGACGAAGCCGGCAACCCGGTCATCGGCGAAGACGGAGAACCGGTCATGGTGGCCAACGCCGCCCGGGCCAGCTGGATCACCGCCACCAGCCTCATCACCGCCCTCAACGTCGGACTGCTGGCCTACGCACTGTCAGCATTCGCCCTGGTAGTCGGAATCACCATGATCGCCTCGGGAGTGACCTTCCTCTCCCTGCGCAAGGCTCTGATCGCCTAACCGAAACCGACCAACCAGAAAGGTGAAGGGCCCGGGATAACCGGGCCCTTCACCTTTTTGCAGACGGAAGGCGGAAGACGGCAGGCGGCAGGCGGCAGGCGGAAGACGCAGACGGAAGACGGCTTGCTTCCGACTTCCGCCTCCCTCGAACTTGCGGCTTGAGACGTGAAGCTTGAGACTTGCACCGTGACCAACGCTGAGATAACCCTGCTGTTCAACCATGTCTATTGGATGCGCGACAAGGTTCTCGAGGCGGCCGCGCACGTACCTGAGGTGTTGATCGAGCAGGTGCCTGCGACGATTCGGGACCTGCGGACCACCCTGGTCCACGAACTAGATGTGGAGTGGAGTTGGCGAGAGCGTTTACGGGGTATCCCGTTCGAGACCTGGGGCCCGGATGGCGAGTTGAAACCGGCCGACTACCCCACCCTCGGTGCGATCCGACATCATTGGCAGCGGGACGAAGAGGTAATGCGGAGTTGGCTCGCCACTCTTACGGACGAAACTCTCAACGCTCCCTGGGAGATCGAAAAGCCCGGCGGGCGGCCCCTGTGGCAGCACCTGATGCACCTTTACACCCACGCGATCCAGCAGTTCTCCGACGCGGCTGTGGTTCTCAGCAAGGCCGACTCTTCGCCCGGCGAGCTCGATTTCCTCGAGTTTCTGGAGCGCACGGGCCAGTGACGCGGCGCGTCCGTTGCGGGTTGGGCCAATGGCCCCTACTGGAGGCACCGTAATTTCGGCATCGTGGAGCCAGCTATCTGAAGGAGGCTTCATGTATGCCATCGAACTGATCGATGTGCCCGCGCAGCCGACAGCGGTTCTCAAAGGGAAGGTGAAGCGCCAGGACATTTCCGCCTGGATGGGATCGGCGTTTGGCCAGGTGTGGTCGTCCATGACCGCATCCGGTCTCGTTCCGACCGGGCCCCCGTTCTCTCGCTACTTCTCGATCGACGAAGAGTTCGACCTTGAAGCGGGCTTCCCCGTCGCTGGAAGGCCTGAGCCGGACTACCCGGTGGAGGCGTCAGAGATCCCGGCCACCCTGGCAGCCGCCACTACGCACGTTGGGCCTTACGACACCCTCCCGGAGGCCTACGAAGCCCTGCAGAAGTGGGCCGCCGAGAACGACTACGTGCCCCATGGTGCCTTTTGGGAGTCGTACCTGACGGATCCCGGTGAGGAGCCCGACCCCGCCAAATGGCAGACGAAGGTTTTCCTGCCGGTCGTTCGTTTCGCCTGACAGTCGACCAAGTTCACCTGCCGGCCAACCACTCAGACCGGGCGACCGGGCGGGGCCGTCGACCCCCGCGCCACCAACTCGGGCATCAGGACAACGTCATTGACTTCATCGCGGTTCAGATTCTTGCCGATCATGGCGAACAACAGCTCGGCCGCGGTTTTGCCCATCTGCACGCCTGTCTGACTGATGGTCGTCAACGGGGGAATGGTGTAGGGAGCAATGTCGATGTCGTCGTAGCCGACGATGGAGAGGTCCCCGGGCATGTTTATCCCGGCTTGATAGGCGGCCTGCATCAGGCCAATGGCGGTCGTGTCTGATGTGGCATAGATCGCACTGGGGCGCTCCCCTTGGTTTTCACCATCAAACAAGCGCTTGCCCAGTTCGAACGCCGGAGCCGGTTCCTGGTTGGTCACATAGACCCTGATGCGATCACCCTGGCCCCTGGCCCGCATGTACTGCTCGTATCTTTCGATCCGGAGCCGGCCGTCGTAGGTCCTCGAATCCGAGACACAGACGATCGAGCGATGACCAAGGTCCCAAAGGTGTTCCATCGCCTTCTCCGTCCCGATCGAAGAGTCGGAGTACACGCCGGGGATCTGACTACGGGTCGTCCGGTCCGTCACCCCCACCATGAAACGGTGCCTTTCAGCCAGGACCGCCAGGGCGGCGTCTCCACCGTCTATGTCTCCGATCAAGATGATGCCATCGGCGTGGGATTGCTCCAGCATCGAGGCGTA
>DATEEG010000067.1:0-2931 GCA_035281305.1 Acidimicrobiia bacterium
CGATCGCTCAGGTGGAGCGTGTCGACGACAGCCGTGAACCACGACTCGTCGGGCTTCCGGTTGGCAATGGAGAGTGGCAGCGCGATGTTCTCGGCGGCAGTCAGAGTCGGGATGAGGTTGTACGCCTGGAAGATGAATCCCACGCGGTCTCGTCGGACTCTGGTGAGGGCAGCATCATCGAGAGACGCCAGGTCGGTCTCACCTATGAACACTCGGCCACTCGTCAAATTGTCGAGGCCGGCGAGGCAGTGGAGCAGGGTCGACTTTCCCGACCCCGACGCCCCCATGATCGCGGTGAACTCGCCTCCGGGAATGTCGAGGGTGATCCCGTCGAGGGCCCTGACCGCGGTGGATCCTTCGCCGTAGATCTTCACCGCATCGATGGCGCGGGCCGCCGCACCGACGGGTAGGAAAGCTCGCGCAGCCATGTTTCCATCAGGCTAGGAGGGCGCCGCTCCCAACTTTTCGAAAGGGCCAATTCGGCGGTCCCGCCCGGCTTTCACCAAAGCCGGTGCTGTCCGGGAACCTCCAGCCCGTTTCGGGTTCGCCGGCGCACCGCCACCTCGGGTCCTACTCGAACAGATGCCGGATCCCCCCGCTTCGTGCTTCCCTTTTTGCTACCAAGGGACGAGTTTCTGATTTACCGTTTCGAGCGTGTCGACCGTTCGTGCCATCGACCAGGACGAGGTGCCATACAGGTATGGCGTCTTTCGCGGGCAGGACTTGATTGGTCAGGTCGATCTCCACATCGAGCCGAGTGTCCCCGACGATGCCTGGCTGGGGTCGTTGCCGCCGCTCGAGATGTACCTGGCCGGATTGCAGCTTCCCTGGGAGGAGGACTGGTTTGCAGCCGGGTCCGACCTGTTGGGCGATGTGGTTGCCGATCTCCCGGCATCGACGCCGTCGATCCTGCAGGCGAACACCAACCTCGAGGTCCACAAACACCCCTGGCGGCGCATCCACTTGTTCGAGGCACTCGGCTTCGAGTTGTTTCAGGAAAAGCACGGCTATCTCTGGGTCGATCGGGGCGAGCCGCTCGACGCCGACATCGAGACCCGGTCTCTCGAAGACATGGGTGACGCGGCGTACGCGGAAGTCTTCGCGGGGGTTCCCTCCAGCGGGCTGGACCGGAACGACAACTACTACTACGCGGCGACCGGACCTGAGAACTGGGCGAAGGTGATGATGACATCCCTGGCGCCCGATGACAGGTCGAGCTATCTGATCGGGTACGAGGGTGGCGAGCCCATCGGGATGGTGGGATTGTCGGCGTTCGACGAGGAGGACACCGCCACGATCGCCTACATCGGGGTTCTCCCGAACCATCGCGGTCGCGGGTATGGACGCCGGCTACTGATGGCCGCAACCGCCGCCGCTCGACATCGTGGCTTCAAGCAGATCCTGTCGGACGTAGACGTGCTCAACATACCGATGCGAACCGCCATGGTGGCTTGTGGGCACCAGCCCGACTTGCGTTCATGGCATCGCTGGGCGCACTGGCTTCGGCTCCGGTAGGTCGTTCGGTGCTTCAGGCGTGCTTGACCATGACGTGCTTGGTGATCGTGTAGTCGAGTACTGCTTCCTCCGAGAGGTCCTTGCCAAAGCCGGACTGTTTGAATCCGCCGTGGGGGGCTTCCGCCGCCAGGGGGATGTGATCGTTGACCCATACGGTGCCGAACTCGAGTGCGGCGGCGACCCGGAGGGCGCGCCCGATGTCCTTGGTCCAGATCGAGGCGGCGAGTCCATAGAGGACATCGTTGCCGAGTCTGATCGCCTCTTCCTCGCCTTCGAACGGCAGCACGACCAGAACCGGCCCGAACACTTCCTGCTGGACGATCTCCGAACGCTGGTCGACGTCGGTGATCACCGTCGGGGCGAAGAAGTATCCGCGGTCCATCCCGGTAGGTACCTGGCCTCCGGTCACCACCTTGGCCCCTTCTTTCCTGGCCCTATCGACAAAGGCGGAGACCCGGTCTCGCTGGGTGCCTGAGATCAGCGGGCCCATGAACGTGTCATCACTCCAGGGATCGCCGACCTTCGTCGACTCGAAGATCTCCACGACCGCATCGATGACTTCGCCGATCCTGTCCCGCGAGGCATAGAGCCGGGCGGCGGCGGTGCAGTCCTGGCCCGTGTTGAACAGGGCTCCGACCTGGGCTGCGGCCGCCACGGCCTCGAGGTCGGCGTCTTCGAAGACGATGAATGGCGCCTTGCCACCTAGCTCGAGGTGGACTCGCTTGAGGGTGTCGGCGGCGGTCTTCATCACCTTCTTGCCGGTTCCGGTCGACCCCGTCAGGGAGATCATTCGCAGATCGGGATGCTCGACCAGCGCCTGTCCGGTGTCGTTGCCTCCGCTGACGACGTTGAGCACGCCGTCGGGGATGCCGGCCTCCTTGGCCACTTCCCCGAGCATGAGAGCGGTCCGGGGGGTGCCGGGGGCGGGCTTGAGCACGGTCGTGCAACCCGCCGCCAGGGCAGGTCCGATCTTCCAGATCGCCATTGCCAGCGGGTAGTTCCACGGTGCGATCTGTCCGATCGGGCCCACCGGCTCCCGGCGCAGCATCGACGTGTATCCGGTCATGAAATCGCCCGAAGCCGTGCCGGCGATGTTGCGTGCGGCAGCTGCGAAGAATCGCAGGTTGTCGACCGCCATCGGCAGGTCGGCTCCCAGGGAGACGCCGGCATAAGGCTTTCCGGTGTCTTCCGATTCGACCCGGGCGAACTCCTCCGCCCGGGCCTCCAGCATGTCTGCCATTCGGTGAATCGCCAGCGCCCGGCTGCCCGGACTCAGCTTCGACCAGCGACCATCGAAAAAGGCGGTGTTGGCGGCTTTGACCGCGTTGTCGACGTCGGCCGCGCTCGCGTCGACCACACTGCCGACCACCTCGCCGGTGGCCGGGTTCTCGACCTTGAGCTCGCCTCCACCCTGTG
>DATEEG010000068.1:0-2727 GCA_035281305.1 Acidimicrobiia bacterium
CAGCCATTCCCGATCGCCCAGGGCGTACATTTGAAAGAAGTGCCGGCCGGGGGCGGTAGCGGCCACGTCTTCCCACGGCTGGTCGCCGAGGATCCCGCAGAAGATCGAAGTGCCGGCCCGGGCCGCACCTTCCCCCGCCGCCACGGCACCATCAGGGTGATAGAGGGCGAGGGCCCCAACCGGTGCCAGCATCACCGGGATCTGGAGGGGCACGCCCAGGAACGACGTGCTGATCTCGACGGTGGTCACGTCGACCAGGAGTCGGGGTATCAGAGCCAAAGCCTTCAGAGCTGTTTCGTTGCGGGCCACCGTCACGTCGGTTCCGGCACCCGACGCCGCCCAGGTGAAGATCGCGGGTTCGAGAACCTCCCTGGCCCTGTCGATCACCTGGCCAATCGTGTTGATCTGCGCGAGATCGACGTGTGGAACTGTCGGTTTCATCCGGGAGTCATCGGGGTTCATCGGAGAGTGCGCGGCCGAGCGGATCAGAGCAGCAAGCGGTCTTCATACTCGACTCGGGACAGGATCCGAGCCGGGCCGTCGGTGATCAGGACCATGTCCTCGATCCGCACCCCGCCGCCGCCGGGGACGTCGGGCACCCACACCAGGGGCTCGACGGCAAAGACCATGTTGGGCTGGAACTCGTAGGTCGGTGCTCCCGGCAGCTTCTCACCGATGTACGGGGGTTCGTTGGCGCCCATCCCGATTCCATGCCCTATGAAAAGACTGAAGAGATTGTCGGAGAGGCCGTGTTCGCCGATCTTGGCGATGATGGCGTCGGCGCAGTCCTGGTTGGTGAATCCCGGCCGCATCTTGTCGACGCCCGCCATCAGACCTTCGTACACCGCCGTATAGATCTCTTTCTGACGCTGGCGGGGCTTGCCGACGATCGTGGTCCGGCCGATGTCGGCGAAGTAGCCGTTCCACATGGCCCCGATGTCGATGAAGCAGAGATCCTGATTGCGGAGGATCTTGTCGGTGGCAAGACGATGCGGGGGCGACATGTGCTCACCGGAGGCAACGAAAGGGGTGATGACATGGGCCATCTCCCCTCCGAGATAGAACAGGGTTTGCATAGCGTCGCCGGCCACTTCTAACTCCCGGCGCCCTGCCCGGGTTTCGTCGAGGGCCCGCTGGGTCACGGAGTCGCCTATTGCACAGGCCTCTTCGATGATGGCAATCTCGCCGGGCGTCTTGATCCAGCGTGCCTGTTGCATGACGGTGTCGCCGTCGAACAGGTCGAGGTTCGGGAAGTGGGTCCTCATCGCCTCGATGAATGAGATGTTGGCTTGATCCACCCCGAGACGGCCGGTGTCAAGCCCGCGCTCCTTGAGGATGGGGCCCAGGATGTTCTTGACGAATCCGTCCACCAGGTCGCGTTGTTCCATGATCGGGATGGCATGGGCTTCGCCGATCCACGACATGCCAAACCGGGCTTTGTCGATCTCGCCCCCCGAGCAGAGAAGCACCGGGTCGGAATCAGGCACCAGCAGGGCGCCGTTGAGGGAGGTGGGTTTCCCGGCGATGAGCTGGGCCCGCAACGAGGTGAGGTAGCGGACGTTCTCGTCTTTCCACACCAGGAGCCCGGTGGCGCCGGCCGCCCGCATCGCCTCCTGGGTCTTGGCGACGCGCTGGCCCCTTATTTCGGGAAAGTCGTAGCGATCTTCCCAATCGACGGCAAACGGCCCCTTGGCGTAGCCCGACATACGGCTCCTCTGTGTCTTCTGAAAACCGGCTCTTCCAACATTGTGCATAGTATCGAGAGGGGTAATCGGCCCCGCTGGACGCGGCCGTCGAGGAGGTTCGAGGGTGAACACCCGGCTGATCGGATCGCTGCAAGTCACCGAGGTCGGGCTGGGGTGCAACAACTTCGCTCGCAAGATCGATCAGGCTGCGGCCACAAGAGTCGTCGGGGCGGCTCTGGAGTCAGGTATCACGTTTTTCGACACGGCCGACCGATATGGATATGGCGATTTGTCCTTCTCAGGCCCGGGCCGCTCAGAGGAGTTCCTCGGGAAGGCACTCGGATCGCATAGAGGAGAGGTCGTCATCGCTACCAAGTTCGGCCTGTCGATGAGCGACGACCCCTCCGACGCCGGAGGAGGCCGCGACTGGGTCCTCCGAGCCTGCGACCACAGCCTGCGGAGACTCGGCACCGATTACATCGATCTCTACATGATCCACTTTCCCGACCCGGCGACGCCCATCTCCGAAACCCTGGGAGCCCTGACCGAGTTGGTGCAGGCGGGAAAGGTTCGCGAAATCGGATGCTCCAACTTCACCGCCGGGATGCTTCATCAGGCCGAGGCGACGAGCCGCGACCAGGGGTACGCCCGTTTCGTCACCGTTGAGAACGAGTACAGCCTGCTCCGGCGGGAGGCCGAGGAGGAGGTGCTTCCACTCTGCGCCCAGGCCGGGATTGCCTTCCTACCCTATTTCCCGCTGGCGAGCGGACTTCTGACCGGTCGCTATTCGAAGAACCAGCCACCGCCCCCGGAGAGCCGTCTGGCGTCGTGGCTTCCCCGGGACCACTTCGCTCTGACCGAGGAGACCCTGGGTCGCGTTGAGCAGTGGTCGGAATTCGCCGCCGCTCGCGGACGAACGGTGGGGGACCTTGCGATCGCCTGGCTCCTGTCCAATCCGATCGTTGCTTCAGTGATCGCCGGCGCCACTTCACCCGACCAGGTTCGCAGCAACGCCGCCGCCACCTCATGGACCCTCTCCCCC
>DATEEG010000069.1:0-5654 GCA_035281305.1 Acidimicrobiia bacterium
CGATCCTCCAACCGTCGAGCCCACCTACGCCACCGTCCGCCTCACTCCCGACAGCGCTGCATTACTGGGAGTCGATCCGGCCACGAGCGAGGGCGTAATCGGCAAGATTCGAATCGCAGGAGCAGGCGTACAGGCGTTCACCCAGGAGGCCGTCGAACTTCGGGTCATAGCGATAATCGACCCGGTGGACGCCGAGGCCGAGGCTCGTCTGGATCGTTTGGACAGCATCTCCGCCCACGCTCGCCTCTTCGGTGCAACCTTTCACGCCGACCTGGCAGCCGATCGCTCGCTACCCGGAGTTCTCGACAGACTGGCAACGATCGTCGAAACGTCGATCGTTACCCGGCTCTCGATTCCAAGGGGATTGGCAGGGTTGGCTGCCGCCGAAAGCCTCCTGCGGGCTGCCATCGATGATGCGAGGGAACCCGCGCCTGCCCCCCGACGAGGCGGCGATATCAGGGAGATAGCCGGTGGTCTGCGCTCTCTGGACACGCCATGACGGCCAGGAGACTCCGCCTCGCGCGGGTGCCCAAACTGGGGGAAATCTCCAACTTTCTGGGCCACATGCGTTACTCGACGAGGCTCAGCGCGTTGCGAGCGGTCGTCGACGGGCCTTTCGTCGCATGGACCCTCAAGAAGCGAGGGGTAAGACCATTGTTGACCACGGCCGCTTCCGGTTCGCCCCGAATGGACCCCGTGCAAGCGAAACACGTCGCAACTGCTCTCGATGCCGGCCTGGCGTTGATCCCGATCGCTCCGACCTGCCTGCGCCGGTCGGTGACCCTGGCCCGGGAGCTGAAGCGCCTGGACCTGGCGGGTACTCTGCACATCGGAGTCCGCACGGTGTCCGACCGGGTCGAGGCTCACGCATGGATTCAGGTCGGCGACGTGGTCGTGAACGACGATCCCGCCCTGACCGGCACCTACCTGCAGTTGGCAGCCGGTGAGTTAGACAACCTGCTCCCTCTCCTCAAGTGACTTTTACCGCGTCGGTGGCTGCCGGCGACAACGCGGTCACCGCCCTTCGGGCACTTCACGAATCCGGGATCGCCCGGGGCCGGGTCAGCTTCATCACGCACGGAGACCTTGCGATCGCCTGGTCGGAAGACTGCCGCTGGATCGACTCCCATGATGATGGAAACCTGCTCATCCTGATCGATGGGCACCTCCATGATCCTCCGGTGCCTCGGGGCCGGCAGGCCGAAATGTTGGCAACCCGGTATCAGGCGAAAGGCATCGACTTCGCCACGGGCCTGCTCGGTGACTTCGTAGTCATCGTCCTGGATCGGATGACCGCCCACCTCTCGGTTTCGCGCGATCCTCTGGGCGTCCGGCCCTGGTTCCTGGCCACATCGGGGAACCTCCATTCCGGAGCCTCCGACCTCGCAACGTTGGCTTCATTGCCGTGGGTGCAGACGGAGGTCGATGAACCTGTTGTGATCGAATATCTGGCGGCCCGATCCCAAAGTCGAGGCCCCACTTTCTATCGAGGCATACGCACGCTTCGACCCGGTGAAACCTGGCATAGACGCGACCAGGGTGCCCGTACCTTCCGCCATCACCGGTGGAACCTGCAGCCCGACCCCGGCATTTCCTTCGATGATGCGGCGGAACGATGCCGGGTACTTCTGGACGAAGCCGTGCGGTGTCGTCTCCACGCCGGAGAACCGGCCACCAGCGAACTTAGCGGCGGCCTCGACTCTTCCTCGGTGGTGGGGACGATCGCCAAGCTCGGGTGGTCCGACCTGGCTGTCGGGCGATTGTTGTTCGATACCCCCCGCGCCGACGAGCGCTTCTATTCGGACGCCGTCGTCGCTCACTGGGGGATTCCCGCGGTCTCCAGCCCGCCCTGGCTGCCGACCCCCGAGGAAGGGTGGGAGTTGACCCGCCGCCTCCAGCGCCCGGTCCCCGATCCCCATTTCACGATGTTCACCGGCCTCCATCGGCTGTTGCTTCAACACGGACGGCCCGCTGGCCTCACCGGTCTCGGAGGCGACGACGCTTTCGTGTCGGCGGACATTGCGAGCCGGGCCCTCAGCGCCGTCTATTTGCGTCAGGGCCGGGTCCTCCGAGAGTTGTTCGGGGGGTTTCGGGGGCAACCCAGTTCTGCGTGGCGAGAGGTCGTAAAGCCGACCCTGCATCGCCTGGCGCCCTGGAAAGGCGCCCGCTTGCCCCCCTGGATAAGCAACCGGGCGGCCAACGAGGCCGGTCTACCCCAGCGTCTGCGCGAGCATTCGGTGCGGGTCACCGGGATACCGGCCATCGACTTCCGCATACAGAACCTGACGACAGGGTATGACGCATTCGTCCTGGAGACTGCCGCCATAGTCAACGACGAAGCCGGCAGGCGGCAGTCGCATCCCTACCTCGACCCTCGATTCATAGAGGCGACCTACGGTCTCGATCCTTCTTGGCCCAGCCGAGGAGGACACACCCGGGCGCTCCAGGTCGCAGCCTATCGGGACAGGCTCCCGCCGGCAGTGGCAACGAGGCGATCCAAGGTCGAGTTCTCAGAGATCTTCTGGCCCCAGGTACTGGTTGAGGAAATTCTCAGAGCAATCCGGACGGGTCCCCTGGCCGAGCGAGGATGGCTCGACGACACGGGTTTTGAGGAATTGACTCTGAAAGCACAAAGGGGAATGGCGACAGCCGCCATTCCCCTGTCTCGATGTGTATCGGTGGATCGCTGGCTTCGCAGCCTGTGATCCCGGGTCGCTACATGTTCCCGCCGCTGACGCCGCAGTCGGACATGCCACCAAGTTGGTTGTTGTTCCCGTTGCCATCAGGACAGCTTCCGTTGTTGCCGAGAGTCAGGCTCGCCAGACTTCCCAGCGACTTGAGCTGTGGCGTCGAATAATTCATCCAGCCTCCCTACATTTCACTCCACGTGCACATATCCCCGGCGGGGATGCTATCAGGTATTGGTCCGGTTTGCAGCGGCCGGGGGTGGGGATGTACTCGGCATCCCGAATGTCTAGTCCTTGAGGCCTTAGGATCGATGGTGCTCAACCCGCTGGCTCACAATTCCGATCAAGATGTCTACCGGAGAGGCGGTCAATGGCTTCGTACATTGAAATGCTGAGTGGCGCCGACATCGCCAGGTTGGCGGCAATTATCGGTGTCGAGCCGGCTTCGCTGGCTTCAGACCTCCGACGCCGGCCCTGGTCAGTGAACGACCTCCTCTCCGATCCGCGAGTCTTCGAGACGATTTTCGCCCGGAACGAGCCGCCCTTCATCGGGGTATCCCCCTTCCTGCTGTTTGCGGTCCTGGTTCACCGTGTGGCGATGGAGCTTCGCCAGGCGACTTACGTAAACGAGTGGACCGGCCCCAAGTCCCGGCTTCCCGTCTTCGACGTGGAACCGCTCCAGGAGTTCTTGGAGCACCCGGGTCGGGCATTCTTTCTCGCCTCCCTTCTAGCTTCCTTTGCTGCTCCGGCGCCGCCCCCCGTCCCGGCCGATCCCCTGGACATCCACGACCTTGCCAGCTGGGTGGATCATGCTCTGCCCCCCCAGCGCATCGAACTTCTGCGACGGCTCGGCGACCTGTCTCTGTGGAAGTCCGGGGTGTTTCCCGACAGCCTGGGACCTCATGCGCTCGAGACCCCGGAGGCACAGTTCCTCGGACAGACCGCGGGCCTCTCCGAGCAGCAACTGCTCGATTTGTGCGACGGTGCCAGGATCTCGCCCGGGCTCGATGCCCTCGAGACCCTGGGTTCACACTGGTACGGGGCGGCGGCGTGCGACCCGGGGGTTTCTCCCATCGTCAGCGAGGTCGCTCATCGGTTCAGGGCTGCCCGCCGTATCCTCAATCACCTCTCCGATGGGTACCTGTACCGGGTGGATCCGACCTGGGGGGCTGTGGCCTGAGCAACGAAACCTGGCTAGGTGTACGAACGCCCTAGCCTCCCGGCGTGTCCGTCAACGAACTACTCGCCCGTTTGGCTCCCATCGGGCTGGACCCGGCCACCGGTGGGTATCGGCGGTTCTCATGGACGCCGGTCGACAGCCAACTCCGGGCTTGGTTCGTCGACCAGGCTCGCTCCCGACGACTTCTGGTCGAGAAGGACCGCAACGCCAATCTTTGGGCTTTCCTTGGTGATGCCCGCGACGGGGAGGTCGTGGCCGTTGGTAGTCATCTCGATTCGGTACCCGATGGCGGGGCCTTTGACGGGCCGCTCGGCATCGCCTCCGCTTTCGCAGCGCTCGATCTCCTGGCCCAACGAGGGCTCCGGCCGCAACGTCCGATTGCAGTGGTCGCCTTCACCGAAGAAGAGGGTGCCCGGTTCGGAGTGGCCTGCCTCGGTTCTCGCCTTCTCACCGGCGCCGTGGACCCCGAACGCGCCCGGAAGCTGACCGATGCGAGTGGCGTCTCGCTCGAAGAAGCGATGGCCGGAGCCGGAGAGGATCCCTCCCGCCTCGGAGCCGAGCCTTCGCTGCTGGCGCGTTTGGGCAGCTATGTCGAACTCCACATCGAACAGGGACGCGGCTTGATCGACCTCGGTCATCCGGTCGCAATCGGATCCGAAATCTGGCCCCACGGGCGCTGGCGGCTCGATTTCCGCGGAACGGCCAACCACGCCGGCACAACCCGCATGCAGGACCGCGACGATCCGATGGCCCGCTTCGCCGCCACCGTGGTCCGGGTCCTGGACTCGGCCCGGTCCGCCGACACCCGCGCCACCTTCGGCCGGATCGAGGTAGCTCCCAACTCCACCAATGCGATCCCTGCCCGGGTGACGGCCTGGCTCGATGCCCGGGCAGCCTCCGACGGGGACCTGGCATCCATCGTCGCCTCAGCCGGCGAGGTTTCGATCGCGGCGGAGTCGGTGACCCGGCGGGTGGAGTTCGACCCCGACCTACGGGACCGACTGGCCGGTCTTCTGGGAGGGGTCCCGGTGCTCCCGACCGCGGCGGGCCACGACGCCGGGGTACTTTCCGAGGCGGGCGTTCCCACGGCGATGCTGTTCGTCCGCAACCCCACCGGGGTATCTCATTCGCCCGCCGAGCACGCCACCGCCGCAGACTGCGTGGTCGGAACGGAGTCACTCGCCCGAGTGCTGACCGATCTGGGGGGGTTCCATTGAGGAGAAAAAGGTGAAGACGTTTTGGTGCGAGTTCGCCTTCGTCGGGGGAAACACCGAACGGGGAGTACGAGTCACGTGCGACGACGATGGTTCCATCGCGGAGGTCTCGATCGGCACCGAGCAGGGCGGCGCCTCCGTGCTGGCGGGAGTCGTGCTGCCGGGCTTTGCCAATACCCACTCCCACGCCTTTCACCGCGCCCTGCGTGGCCGCACCAATGCCCGCGGTTCGTTTTGGACCTGGCGGGAGGAGATGTACCGAATCGCCAACCGCCTCGATCCCGACACTTACCTCGAGTTGGCGACGGCAACGTATGCCGAGATGGTGATGGCCGGATTCACCGCGGTAGGGGAGTTCCACTACCTGCATCACCAGCCCGACGGGACCCCCTACTCCGATCCCAACCACATGGGTGAAGTCCTCAAGGAGGCCGCCAAGCGGGCCGGCATCCGCCTCACGCTGCTCGACACCTGTTATCTCAGCGGCGGGATAGGGCAACCATTGCGGCCCGAACAGGTGCGATTCGGAGATGGGAACGTCGATCGATGGGCTGAGCGGAGCTCGATGTTGAC
>DATEEG010000070.1:0-7782 GCA_035281305.1 Acidimicrobiia bacterium
TGCGGGGGCGGGGGGGGTGGGGGCAGGAGGAGCCGCCGGGGTGGGCGGGGCCGCAGCTTCCGGCGCAGCTGGAGTCGCGGGCTCGAGGCTGGCGTCTGCGGGCGCCTCGTCTGCCGCCGCTGGCGCCTCGTCCGCCGCTGGCGCCTCGTCCGCCGCTGGCGCTTTGCCCGCCGCGTCCGCCTCCCCGATCGTCGCCAGCGCCGTTCCTACCGCCACCGTCTCGCCTTCTCCTACGAGAAGTTCGGTGACGACTCCGGCCGCCGGTGACGGCACCTCGGTGTCGACTTTGTCGGTGGAAATCTCGACCAGAACCTCATCGACCGCGACAGCGTCGCCGACCTTCTTGGCCCATCGGAGGATGGTTCCCTCTGTAACGGTCTCGCCCAACTGGGGCATCGTGACGGTGGTGGCCACTGTTACTCGCTTCCTCTCAGTGCAGGCTTCGACCCGCCGCCGACATCAATGTTTCCCCGACCGCCTCTGACAGGGTCGGATGAGCGTGAATGAACGCGGCGGCCTCGGAGGGATATGCCTCCCAGCCCACCGCATACATCAGTTCGTGAATCAGCTCGCCGGCCTGGGGACCAACGACGGACGCTCCGATGATCGCCCCGCCTTTCTCGGAGATGACTTTGACCGAGCCGCGGTTCTGTCCGATGATGATGGCGCGGCCGACGCCCGCCATGCCGTGGCTATGAACTTCGATGTCGCGGCCCGTCTCCCGGGCTTGCGCTTCGGTCAATCCGACCTCGGCGAACTCGGGATGGGTGTAGGTGACTCGGGGGATGGCGAGATAGTCGACCGGCGCCGCCTTGTTGGACGCGATGTGGGTGACTGCCGAGATCCCCTCGGCAAATCCGACATGAGCCAGTTGCGGGGTCCCGGCCACGACGTCACCGACGGCGTAGACGCCGGCTCCACCGGTCTGCATCGTCTTCAGATCGGTCTTGATGAAACCCCGCTCCACCTCGATGCCGTCCACCGTTTCGAGCCCGATGTTCTCGGTCCGGGGCCCCCTCCCCACAGCCACGAGAACGGAATCGACTTCGACCGACTCTCCCCCGAAGGGAACGACGACGCTCGAGGGGCCGTGGCGGGGAGCCTCGACGGCCTGGCCCAGGTGGAACTTGACGCCACGTCGGGTCATCTCCCTCTCCAGGAGCTTGACCGCGTCGGCGTCGCCGCCCGGAATGATCTGAGGGAGAAGCTCGATGACATGGACTTCGGTGCCGAGTTCGGCCAACAGACTGGCGAACTCGCACCCGATCACACCGCCGCCGATGATCGCCACCCGATCCGGCTGGGCCGGCCAGTCGAGAGCGTGATCGGAGGTGACAATGCGGTCGCCGTCGATTTCGTACCCTGGAATCGTCCGGGCGTAGCTGCCAGTTGCGACGATCACCTTGCCAGCGTCGAGCCGGATCTCGCCGTCCGGTTGTTCGACCACAACGGAATTGGGTCCGTCCAATCGCCCCCGGCCCGTGATGACTTCGACCTTGCGCTGCTTGAGGAGACCACCGAGGCCGCGCACCAGCGCCTCGACGGTTTGCGACTTACGGGCCTTGGCCGCCCCCCAGTCGATGGTTGGCTCGGAGGTGATGACTCCGAAATCGGACGCGTGCCGGACGGTCGAGTACACGGCGGCGATCTCCAGCCACTGCTTGGCCGGAATGCATCCCCGTAACAGGCAGGTCCCTCCGGGCCGCTCGTCGGACACCAAAGCCACCGACAGGCCGAAGTTGTGGGCGTAGAGCGCGGCGGCGTAGCCACCCGGGCCTCCGCCAACTATCACGATGTCATGCAAAGATGTTCTTCTCCGGTCGCGCCAGACGCCAAAGAGCCTAATGGCGTCCCGGCGTACCCATCCTCTAACCGTTCGCCCTGGACCGCGTGCGTGCTGGGCCAGGGCCGGGTGGCTTTAGTCTCCGGGCATGCCCACCCGGTGGCTCCTGATCGCTTCGGCCGTGACCGCCCTCGTCATCGTGGTGGCCGGCGCCGTCTGGCTTCTGCGAGTCGCGGGCTGAAAGCGGACCGCGTAACGATGTCGGCGCTGCGACGCATTGTCGCGACCAGATTTGCCGAAGGCGATGATCGCAATTACTAAGTTCTCGGGCTGATGACAATCGCCCCTCCCGCCCGGGGGACCTGCCACGGCTTTCAAATCCTGTCCCGTGTCGACCATGTCACCCTTACTCAAGGGGCCGGCTGGCCGATCACCGTGTTTGAAGTCTCCAACAGGAGTCGTGCCCAGGGCGACCTCCTCCTCAGCTTTGACGAACGCGAGGGTCGTCTGCCGATGTCCATCTACTCGACCGGTCCTGGCCGCTACGAGGTGCTCACTGCGAGTCTGGGGATCTTCGAGGTCGATGCGCACCAGTCGACGATCGGGATCCCGACGACATCGGATTCGATCCGTCGAGAGATGCTGACCCTCGGCACGCCTTTGGCCCTGCTGATCGGCCACCACGGGGATCTGGCGCTGCATGCCGCCGGCCTGGTGCCGTCCGCCAAGGCGATCCTCCTCACCGGAACGGGAGGCGCCGGCAAGAGCACCCTGACCGCGGCAGCACTGGCGCGCGGCTGGCGCATCCTGGGCGACGACCTGGTCCGTGTGCGAGTGGCGCCAACCGTCGCCGCTTTTCAAGGTCCCGCGGTCGCTCGAGTCCGGGAACCGGCGATGGAGTTTCTCGATGTAGGACGCGTCACTCAAATGGGCCGGGCGGCGGGCAAGGTCCTTCTGACCCCTGCACCATTTCCCGAGTATCGATCGAACTCGATCGACGTGGGTGCCGTCGTGATCGTCGGCCGCGGCACTCGTCCTGCAATCTCCGAAGTTGCCCCGCATGCCGCCCTTCCCCAGTTGTGGAAACAATCCTTCTACCTTCCCGACGATTCAGCCCGCGAGTCGTGCTTTTCACTCCTGGCCTCGCTGGTCGATTCAGTGCCGGTCATGCAGCTCGACTACCCCCATAGCCCCGACGCGCTGGCACCGGCCCTCGATCTTCTGGCCGATAGCCTGCAGGCCAATGATTGACAAGCTGGGTCTGATTGCGGCGATCTGGGTCCGCTTCATCCGCGTCAAAGTCCTCCTCGGTGGCGGCGACGTCGCCCGAGCGACTAGAACGCTGGGGCAACCTCCGACCCAACCTCGTCGCCGGCGCCACCCCATCAATCTGGGCCGGGCGGTATGGAAAGCCCTGTCGCCTGGCCCGCTCCGTCCCCGGTGTCTACCCGTAGCTTTGGTCCACTACCGATTGCTGATCGAACAGGGGCTTCCCGCCCAGTTGGTGATAGGACTTCCCGATGATGCTGTCGACAGCGACGCCCACGCCTGGGTGGAGGTGGACGGCATCGATGTCGGCCCGCCTCCCGGCCGCGGGGGCCGGGTTCCGTTGGCCCGCTATGGCCCCGAGGGCCCGGCCTCGTCGTAAAGCGGTTCGAAATCCACCAGGCCCCTCAGGTTCAACTGATCGAAGAACTCGCGAATCTCCTCGGCCAGGCCGGGCGGGTGCGTGTCGATCATGGTCCGGAATTCAGACGCAAGGTCGATCAGCGGGCGGCCCCGTGCCATCAACTCCCACAGCACCGCCCCGGTCTCGTTGAGGCTGTGGTAGGCGCCCGAGTCGAGCTTCAACAGGACCCCGCCCTTTCCCTTCTGGAGTCGGCGAAACACGACTCCTTCGACCGGCCGCACGATCGCTTCGGCAGAAGTGTCCATGTCAGTAACCGCCCAGCGTTCCGAGGCGGCGTTCCCTCCGCATGGCCAGTCGGAAGCTGAACACCCCGATCGCGACCGACACGGCCGCCAGAGGGAGGAAAACTGAAACCGCCCTTCCCACCGGGGCCCAGCCGGCCCCGCCGAGGAGAACCTCGCGGGCGGAAGTCAAAGCGAGGGTGAACGGATTCACCGAAGCGAACGCCCGGGCCCAACCGGGGAGCGCTTCGAGCGGTATATAGGCTGCCGAGAGGATGGTGAAGGCGGCGGTGATGAGCCCGACGACTCCGGTCCCTCGCCGGAAGGTAAGGGTCGCGGCGGAACTGATCATGCCGAGACCCCAGACGAACGGGATGAAGGCCAGCATTATCACCAGGGCCGGAAGCAGTCCCGATGGACTGAGTGAAATGTCGAAGAACAGAGAAGCCAGAGCGAGGAAGATCCCGGTCCGGATCGGGACGTAGAACAGGTCGTACACGACCAAACCGATTTGGAGCGTGGTCGGTGCGATCGGCGTGGTGAGGAGAAAGTCGAGCGTTCCGATCAGTTGCTCCTGGCGGATCGCGCTCAGAACCCGGCTCAAGGCGATCTGGACGAAGGACATGAGAGCGATGCCGACCGTGACGAACTCGACGTAGGAGATGGCGCGCCCGCCCACCTCAGGAATCCGGGTGGGATCGACGAGCCTGCCGACCAGCGAGAAGATCACGAGTTGCAGAACCAGGTTGAACCAATCAGCGATGAAGGCCATCCGGTACGAGACGGCGATCAAGAGGTTGCGTCGAAAGAAGGCACCTAGCTTGGCGATCTCTTCGACGACGGCGGGGCGGTGGGCGTCGATCACGATGCCCCTGTGATTCTGACGAACGCTTCTTCGACGTCGGAGATCTCTTCCCGACAGGCCACGACTTCCACCCCGCCCTCCACCAGCGCCGCCAGGGCTGACCCGAGCGAGGCGCCCTCCTTGAGGCTGAGCCGGTAGTGGCCGTCGCCCGCCACGGTGATGTCGGCCACGCCTTCCAGCAGCTCACCCGGAGCCATCTCACCGACCGCGCCGACCTGAATGAGAAAGGTCCTGGTGATGACAGTTCCGGACAACTCGGCCACCGTTCCTCTGAATCGGACTTCGCCCCGGCGCAGGATGGTGACGACGTCGGCGAAGCCCCTGATCTCATCCAGCCTTTGCGTGGTCCACAGCACTGCGGCGCCGCGGGTCGCCGCTTCTTTGGCCAGAACCCTGGTGAGCCGTGCGCCCTCCGGGTCGAGACTCTGGGTTGCCTCGTCGATCAGGAGAAGCGGCGGGTCGACCAGCAAGGCGCGGGCGATGGCGAGGCGTTTTTGCATGCCCTGGGAGTAGAGGCCGACGCGCTGGGAGGCAGCGTCTGCCAACCCGACCATTTCCAGACATTCTCCCGATCGCCTCTTGGCCGCCACCCGGGAGAGACCGTACAGGCGGCCGAAGAAGACGAGATTCTCATACCCCGACAGCCGCTGATAGCTGGTCCGCTCACCTGAGGGCACCATGCTGAAGAGCTTCCGCCACTCCCGGTAACCGATGGTGCCCGACCTGGCTCCCTGGATGAAGATCTCGCCTTGGGTGGCGTCGCAAAGGCCGGCCAGGATCCTGAGCAGGGTGGTCTTGCCCGCCCCGTTGGGACCGAGCAAGGCGTGGATCTCCCCGGCCTGGACCGTGAGGTCCACTTGTTTGAGAACCTCGAGCTCGCCGAATCGTCGACCGAGGGCGCGTACCTCCAAAGCGGCGGTCATCGCCAGCTCTCCATGAAGGTATGGATCACAGCCAGGTCTTTCGCCCACATCGCCTCGAGCAAGGAAAGGCCGCCTTCGTTCAGACGGCGACGCAATCGCGAGTAATCGACCCCCGGCATTTCATATCCATCGGGATGAATCAGATCGCTGATAACCGAATAATCGAGGCGTGCGAAGAAGCTCTCGTCAAAGTAGGTGCGGTCCCGCCGATCGAGGATCTCATCGGGAACGATGCCTCGAAGCCACCGGCGGACCAACCCCTTGTATTGCCCGTCGGGGTATTTGATTTCGGCGGGGAGCGACAGGAAGAACTCCCACAGGTCGATGTCGAGCCACGGGCGCCGCACCCGGACGCCGCAGCTCATCTGGATCGCCTCATCAGCCTCGACCGACAATCCGGGCCCGACAAACGCCGAGATCTGCTGGGCCTCCCAGGCATCGCTTTCCCGGCCCAGCCGGGCTCCGGGAGTTCGCCCGGCTGACATCCCGGTTTGGAGCCATTCCACCTGCTGCTGGGGGAGCTGGCCCCGCCGCTGTCTGCGGGCCCTGGCCCAGCCGTCCGGCAAGGCGCTCCCTAGAGCCGACCTGACGACCCGGCGGAGGGAAACGCCCCGCTTCCTTTCTGCTCGAAGGTAGCGGCCGGCCGGCCCGATCCGCCCGTGCCTCACCAGATGCCGGAGGGTCTGTGAGCCCATCGCCATGACGAACTCAGCCATCTCACCCGTCAATATCGTCCGGAAGCCCTTGTCGTGCGCCAACCGGTAGTACTCGGCCGATTCCGCCAGCGAAACGGTCGGCACCGGAGCCTCGGTCACGGCCAGCAACTGCCGGATGTCCTCGAACGGCCCGGCCGACGGCACGAAAGTGTGGAGATCGAGGCCGTGCCGCTCGGCGATCAACTTGATGTAGCCGGACTCGTCCACCGAGGGCATGTCGGGATAGACCGCCGAGAGGGCCGGCAGCGGGAATCCGCACCGGGCCAGATAGATCGGGGCGGCGAACGCGGCAACCGTCGGCGCATCGATTCCACCGCTCAAGGAGATCACGGGATCGGAACCGAGGGCCCGTTCGACCGCCGTCGTCATCCGGCTCACGAACTCGTCCCGGTTGTCGCCCCGACCCCTCCTGGTCTCCAAGAAGGCACGGGGCTGCCAATACCGCTCGATCCGATGACGGCCGTTTTCGAAGGTGAGCAGGCTCCCCTTGGGAATTCGTGCCGCCCCGCGCAGGTAGGCGGCATCCTCCGAAATCGGTTCGCCCCAAAATACCTGGCGAACCATCTCCTCGTCCGGCTCGATCGCCCGGCCGGCCCCCACGAGGGCCTGGCCAGCCGTTGTCGCAACCGCAGTAACAGGAGTCCCGGCCGAGAACAACGGCGAGAACCCCAGGTGGTCGCGCCACGCCAAGAGGCGATGACCGTCGGTAACGATGGCCGAAAAGACGCCGCGAAGTTGGGCGAGGCTCCCGGGCCCCTTCCGGGCCGCCTCGATCAATTCCAATCCGGCGTCGGCGCCGGCCGCGAGATCATCGAGAACACCGGTCCCGACCGCCGACCACTCCCCCTGGCGGGCCACCCATGCGTCGGGACCCCTCGCCCCGAGCAGCCAATCGCCGTCGCCTTCCAGCTCCTGGATGGCGGAGTTCCTGCGACCGGGGTTGGCGTCGAGCGCAGCCCTGAGCAGGGTCCCGGCTGCGGGGTTCGAACGGCTGATTGCGGCGATGGATCCCATGAGGTGTCGGCAGCGGTCGGGCTCTACGCGGATCGAGCCGGCTATCGCCGGCTCGACCTGCTTCTAGGAGCGACCGACCTCGTCAGGTGCTGCAAATCGGGTTGTCCGGATCGGACCCGCCCGAGAACTCGCAGAACTTGTCGAGGTGGTAGGGCTCGATGGGCTGATCCATCTTGTCGCCCCGGCCAGGGTTGTCGTAGGTGTGGCCCACGATCGACCCCAGGTCACTGACCTTCGGTGATTGGTACCGCAACTTCTGCCTCCCCTAGTCCCATACACGGCGGTTGCCGCGCATCGACAATATACCCGAAGGCGGCTGGTGACCAAACACTATCTTGCGGCTCTTCTTGGGTCTGACGCCCCTATTGACAGGACAAGGCCGCAGGCCCACCCACGCACGACCCCCTCCTTGCTCCTCAGGGTTCCCCGATACCCTGTCGATACGACGTGTCCCGACCTCACCCCCTCCTGATCGACCTTGTGGCCGGACGGACGCTGAGCGAACCCATCGACCCCGGAATCGTCAGAAGCGCCTTCGAGCACCGGGTTGGAGGGCTGCTCATCCTCGAG
>DATEEG010000071.1:0-2975 GCA_035281305.1 Acidimicrobiia bacterium
TAATGCCGACTGTATAACGACCCGTCCCGAAGAAGTGCCGCTGGAAGGCAAGGTATGGCGAGTGGAACCGGGCCTCGTCAGATGAGGACGCCAGTGGTGCGTGGTGCATGGTGCGTGGTGCGTAAGCATCAGCGAGGGAGAGGGGCCTTTCTCGGCGGGGTGCGGAGACCAAATTCGGTCACTGACGATCACTCTGTCCGTTATTCGGTCACTCAGTCTCGGTACTCGTTCGTGTATGAGCGAATTTCCTCTCAGGCGATCGCCAATGACCAAATTTGACGGAGAGCCAGGGACGCCAGCCGCCTGCTGCTCTTCGGTGATTCTTCCGTTCCGGGGACCGAGCCGGCATGCCACCACTCGTCTTTGGTTCCTCGGCACGCTCCACACCTCCGTTCCCATGCACCCATACACGAAAGAGGATTTTTACTGCCTACTGCCTACTGATGGCTCTTTTACTGATACTGCCTGCCTACTGAAACGACACGTACCCCGGGACCGGATCCAGGTCCAACACTTCTTCGGCCGTGGCTCCGCCTCTCGGGGTGTCTTCGTCATAGAAGTTCTTCCAGCCCCAGGTGAAACCGGCGTTTTCGGTCCCGGCCGTCAAGGCGTTCCACGTGTCGTATTTGGTGGGCAGAGGGCCTTGCCCGTCCATCTGAATCACCACTGCCAGTTCCGGGGGAGTATTGACCTGATGGCGATTGGTGATCATGTCGAGGCGAAATTGATGGAGCAGCAGATATTTCTGCGGCAGGTTCTGATCGCGGACCAGCGCGGCCAGCCATTCGACCACTGTGTTGATCTCGGTGGCATCGACCGAGCCAATCTGGCGCAGGTGGACTTGATCGGGCTCGAGCCTCCATTCGGAGTCGAGAGCGAGACCGACGTGCGGCATTCGTAGGAATTCCTCGTACCTCTTGGCTTGCGTCAGGAAATCTGTGCGGCCGGGCTGAAGGTCGAGGATCACGTATACCCCGTTCTCTTGCGCCACTTCGATCCACGGCCGCAAGGTGTCGAGGCTCATCTCCTCGGAGTAGTCGTTGTCTGACCCGGCCGAGGCCGAGGCGACCGTGGCGATGATCTCGAAGGTGGGCAGGATCGGCACCCCGTCGGCGTCATATCCCAGAGCGATCTCCATCACCCGCCGGACCGATTCCTCGGCCGACTGCTCCCCGAGGACGCCAAGAGCACTGGTAGTGGGATTGCCGTACAGCGCCACCAGACGACGACCCGGGTAGAAGACCAACCCACCCCCAGGCAGCTCCGGCGCCGACGTCAGGGCTGGCACCTGCCACTCCAACAAACCAGGTTCGAAGTCGCCGACGACGACCGTCGCACTCGGACTGATCCTGCGCAGCGCGCTCACAGTGGAGTGGGGCGTTCGCAAATCGAGTGGATCAACGAGAAGAACGGTCTCGTTTCGGGTGGCGGCGGCTGCCAGGACCGGAGCCACCAGGTCGGGGCGGCTGCCGTCGGCCAGCCAGACCGTGGCGGTGGTCGGCGCATAGGTCGCCACCCAGGACGCATCGGCCGCCACGTTCACCTCAATGGCACCGGACAAGACAGCTGACTCATTCACGGTCGCGACGATGGTCCTCGCCAGGCTGAGGGGTCCGGTGGCTTGGAGCACAGGCGCGCCGTGGAGCAGGTGGGATGTTTCGGCGATTGCCTCCTCGATGGCCAGAGACCTCGCTTCGGTCCCGCCTGGGAGGCGAGGGAGCGAGTCGCCGACGATGTAAACGACGCCGGCATTCAGCCTCACTATTTCCTCGCTGACGGCCTCGGTGTCCTCGGAAGCGACCAGGAGCGGACCTCCGGCGGCGGCGGCCAGTTGGGCACCCGCCATCAGAACTGCGTCGGCACCACTGGCGACCACAACCGTGTCGGCACACAAGAAGCCCAATCGGGAAACGGCAATCGAAAGCCGGGAGGGGTCGGAGTCGACGACCGTCGCCGCGGTAACGTGCCCGGGCCCACACTCCGGGACCGTTGTGCTCGTCGTTGGATCGGGCACCACTCCCGTTCCGGAGGGGTTCTGGATGGGGTCGATGGGGTCGGCAAATGCCACCGTGATGGCGGTTGCCACCAATAGAACCACCAGAAGCCGCAATATGACCCGTGCGGAACTCATCCGCGTTCAGCGTACGGCGCCAAGCATGGAACCTCTGGCGTCTGGCGTCTGGCGTCTGCCGCCTCCCGCCTTCCGCCTTCCCCCTACTTCACGATCGCCAGAACCGCCCCGACTGCGACCGTGTCGCCCGGTTGAACGCGGAGATCGACAACCTCACCGGCGTTCGGTGCTCGAACCTCGTTCTCCATCTTCATTGCCTCGAGGACGCAGATCGGCTGGTTGGCCTCGACTTTGTCGCCGGCCCGGACATGAACCTTGACGATGGTGCCTTGCATCGGGGCTGTCACGACGCCGTCGCTGGCAGCCACCGATGCAGCCCGGTCGAGCCTGGGCCGGACCCGGCGGGCCGGGCCGGCCCCTGCGGCAGGACCGGAGTCAGGCGCCCAATAGGTCACGGCGAAGCGCCGGCCGCCGATCTCAACGGTCATGTCGTGGCGGCTCACTTCTTCCTCACTCGGCAGGGAAGGAGATGACGACGGCATCGGATCCTGGAGCACGACGACGTCTTCCATCCACTTGGTGTAGTGCGTTCCAGCCTGGAAGTCGGGATGGTCCAGCACGGCCAGGTGGGCCGGGATAGTTGTGGCGACGCCGGTGATCTGGTACTCGTTGAGGGCGCGTCGCGCTCGGCGAATTGCGGCCGGCCGGTCGGCTCCCCACACCACGAGCTTGGCCATCAAGTTGTCGTAGTACTGACTCACCCTCGTTTCCGGACGGATCCAACTGTCGACCCGGATGCCGGGTCCGGCCGGTTCCCGGTAGTCCGCCACTTGGCCCGGGGATGGAAGGAAGCCCCTGAGCAGATCTTCGGCATTGATTCTGAACTCGATGGCATGCCCGTGGG
>DATEEG010000072.1:0-8925 GCA_035281305.1 Acidimicrobiia bacterium
ATCCAGCACGTCTCCACGGACGATCTCGGTCGCGGGACCTACTTTGGGTTCGAGAAACTCCGGTCTCCGCGCCAGGCAGCGAACGCCATGATCCCGTTGTTGGAGCGCCTGCAGCAGGCGGCCTCCGACGTAACCCGTTGCGCCCGTCAGGAGGATCAATCCAGGATCGGGTCCTGAAGGCGTTGGCTGCCGTTCGATCACCTAGATACTCCGCGAGTCATACGCCCAGTGGAGCAACGCCTGCCTCTGCCGGGGTCGGCAGTCGAACACTCCCGCCGGGCAATTCTTTCGAAGCTGGGCGACGTGACGCCGGGCGGCCCGCCAGCGCCTGATTTGGCGCTCGTCGTCGACGGACCGGCGGCCCAGGTAGTAGCGGCAATACCACTGGAACCAACCGCGTGGATCCTCGTGGTATATCCAGCCCTTCTCTCTCCAAACTGACAGCGGTTGTGACGCGGTCACCTTGAAGAAGTTCATCTCGGGATCATGACGATTGGGGCTTAGCCTGGCGTGCTCGAACCAGGAAGCCGGAAACTCCTCGCGGCAATCGGTCATGTATTTGCCACCGAAGACGCCAAGTTCGAGCATTTCTTTGGGTGTCAACTCAGGCTTGAAATCGGGATGAAAGTGCTGGCCTACCGGCTCGGTGCAGTAATAGACATAACCTGTCTGCATCAGGTCGTTCACCGCGATTCGGTGGTTTCTCACATCCCTACTCTTGCGTCGATCGGCCGGGTCGGACTGCCGTCGTCCTGAGTCCAGACATCTGATCCGAGGTGGTAGAGCCGAGGATGGTTAGGGTCGACGTCGATGAAACCGACGTCAGTGATGGGACCTCGATCGACCTGGTGGCGGTGGCGCCTGTCGGGCAGGCAGTCGAGTTCACAGGGCGCATCCTTCCACCGTAGTTTCGAACCACGGCAAAGCAGCCGGTTGGTCTGCTCATGACCGATGCACTGTTTGTCGTCGACGGGGATCGATTCGTACCCTCCGAATTGACCCGGGGGGGTTGGACCGATGACACCCAGCACGGGGGTCCTCCGGCGGGATTGTTGGGACGCGCCCTCGAGTCGGTGGAGACCGCCGCCCCGATGCAGATAGTGCGTTTCACCATCGACATGTTCCGGCCGATCCCACTGCGTCCTCTCTCGGTAGCCACCGACGTTCGCCGCGACGGTCGGAGGATCCAGGTGGTCGACGCCTCCCTCTTCGACGGTGACCTCGAACTGGGCCGGGCCACCGCTCTCAAGATTCGGACGACCGAGATCGACCTTCCCGAGGCCGACAGCCCGTGGATGGAGTCGGCTGCACCGGAGACCATCGATGTCCTCGAATGGGGTGGGTACGGAGACCGCTCGGTACCGAGATTCCATTACGACGCCGTCGAGATCCGCAGCGTCGACGACAGCTTCATCGCCAACCGACCCGGTCTGTCGTGGTTCCGCCTCAAGTATCCGCTGGTGACCGGAGAGGAGCCGACGCCCTTTGTCCGCTTGGCCACGCTGAGCGACATGGCCAATGGCAACGCTCGAGCCATCGATCCCGGCCGATGGCTGTTCGTGAATCCCGACATCACCGTGTATTGCCATCGTCCACTGGTCGGTGACCACGTTGGCATGCACTCTGCAGCCTTCCAACACTCCACCGGAATAGGTATCACCGACACCTGGCTTTTCGACCAGCAGGGGGGCCTCGGTCGAATCAATCAGGCCCAACTGATCGAACCCCGGCTCACCGCCGACGGTTGACGAACGAACGATCGTTCGTTAATGTGGAGCGATGTCAGAAGACGGACCGGGGGCAGACCGATTCAAGGCTCTGCTCGAAGCAGACGACAAGATCGAACCGACCGATTGGATGCCTGAGGGGTATCGCCAGACCCTGATTCGTCAGATCGCCCAACACGCCCATTCCGAAGTCATCGGCATGCAACCGGAAGGCAATTGGATATCGCGGGCCCCGTCGCTGCGGCGCAAGGCGATCCTCATAGCGAAGGTGCAAGACGAGGCCGGGCACGGTCTTTATCTCTATTCGGCCGCCGAGACTCTCGGGGTGACGAGGGATGAGATGCTGGCCATGCTCCACGGCGGCCGTCAGAAATACTCGTCGATCTTCAATTACCCGACGCTCTCGTGGGCTGACATGGGCACGATCGGATGGTTGGTCGACGGCGCCGCCATCACCAATCAGGTGATGCTCAAGCGCTGCTCTTATGGCCCTTATGCACGGGCGATGGTCAAGATCTGCCTGGAGGAGTCGTTCCACCAGCGCCAGGGCTACGAGATCATGTTGACCCTCTGCCGGGGGACCGACCTGCAGAAGGCGATGGCGCAGGATGCTCTCGATCGATGGTGGTGGCCCTCTTTGATGATGTTTGGTCCCCACGATTCCGAATCGACTCATACCGAGCAGTCGATCGAGTGGAAGATCAAGCGGGTCAGCAACGACGACCTCCGCCAGCAATTCGTCGATATGACCGTTCCCCAAGCCGATTTCCTCGGTCTCAGAATTCCCGATCCCGACTTGAGATGGAACGACGAGCGGGGCCATTACGACTTCGGCCCGATCGACTGGGATGAGTTCTGGGCCGTGGTCAAAGGCAACGGGCCGATGAACCGGGAGAGGATCGAGCACAAGCGCCAAAGCTGGGAAGACGGGGCCTGGGTGCGGGAAGCAGCAGTCGCCTACGCCGCCAAGCACCTGCGGCCAAAAGAAATGAGGCCGGCATCATGACTTATTCGGTTCCCCACGTCGCCGGCGAAGCAGAAGTGACGGTCGGGCGCGATGAAGCCACATCGCAGTGGCCGATGTGGGAAGTCTTCGTCCGCCAGCGCCGGGGTTTGTCTCACGTCCATGTTGGAAGCCTGCACGCCCCCGATGCGGAGACGGCCCTGATGTCGGCCCGCGACGTCTACACGCGCCGGGTGGAAGGCGTCAGCCTCTGGGTCGTTCCCTCGACCGAGATAGTCGCTTCCGATCCCGATGACGCCGAGGCCTTCTTCGGTTCGATCGAAAAGCCTTACCGCCACGCCACTCACTACGAGATCCCCGACGAAGTGGGGCACATGTGAATCAGACTTCGGACGCCGGCAGCGAGACGCCCGGCGCGAATTCGCGATCCGCGATCCGCGATCCGCGATCCGCTTTCACCGAGGTGCTTCGTCATGGGGATGACAACCTCGTTTTGGCCCAGCGCCTGGCGGGGTGGGTGGCATCGGCTCCGGACCTCGAAACCGACATCGCCCTGGCCAACATCGCCCTCGACCACCTCGGTGTTGCCCGGGCCCTCCTGGCTCGCGCCGGCGAACTCGAGGGACGAGGCCGCTCCGAGGACGACCTGGCGATGCTTCGATCGGAGCGCGAGTTCACCAACCTTTTGTTGTGTGAGCTACCCAACGGCGACTTTGCCCAGACCATCACCCGTCATTTCCTCTTCGATGCCTACCAACTCTGCCTGTGGGAAATCTTGTCCACCCATCCCGATGGAACCCTGGCCGGAGTGGCCGCCAAGGCGATCATGGAGGCGCGCTACCACTTCCGGTTTTCCTCGTCATGGGTCATCCGCCTCGGGGATGGCACCGGCGAAAGCCATCGGCGCATGGCGACTGCGATCGGCGAAGTCTGGCGATTCGTGGACGAGATGTTCGACGATCACCCGGACTTGCGCACCTCCTGGGGCCGCCTCGTCGAACCTGTCCTGGCCGAGGCCACTCTGGAAAAGCCCTCCCACGTGTCTCAGCGGCGGGGCGGACGCCAGGGCCTGCACACCGAGCATCTCGGCCACATGCTGGCCGAGATGCAGTCGGTGGCGCGGTCCTACCCGGGATCGGCATGGTGATGGCTGACATCGGCTCCGTCGTCTCCCCGATGTTTCTGGTGAGCCGCGTCCGGGATCCTGAGATCCCGGCGATGTCGATTTGGGATCTGGGAATCGTGCGTTCGGTGGAGACTGACGGCAATCGGGTCACCGTGACCATCACCCCGACCTACTCGGGCTGTCCGGCCATGGATACGATCCGCGCCGACATCGCCGCCGCGCTGGCGGGGCACGGGTACGAGTGCGAGATCAGAACGGTGTACTCACCCCCGTGGACCACAGACATGATCAGCCCGCTTGGGCGCCGCCACCTGGCCGAGGTCGGCATCGCCCCGCCAGGTCGACCCGACCAAGTCCTGTGTCCACGGTGCGCGGCGCGAGATCCGAGAACGGTCAGCGAGTTCGGTTCGACGGCGTGCAAGTCCCTGATGGTTTGCTCGGCCTGCCGTGAACCGTTCGATCTCTTCAAAGAACTCAATTGAGCGGCCCGTCGTTCCATCGGCTGAGGGTCACGGAGGTGGCACCGTTGACCGACGAAGCCGTCACGGTCACCTTCGACGTGCCCGGCCAACTCGCGGATGACTTCGCCTATCGGGCCGGACAGCACGTGACCGTACGGGCGGAGATCGACGGCGGCGACGTTCGGCGAAGCTATTCGATCTGCTCGAACGCCAACGACGGCAAGCTCCGTATCGGAGTCAAACGCCTTCCGGGCGGAGTTTTTTCAACCTGGGCCACCTCCCATCTCCGCTCCGGGATGGAACTCGAGGTCATGCCGCCGGTCGGCGAGTTCGTGGTAGATCCCCAACCCCGCCACTACGGGGCGGTCACCGCTGGCAGCGGCATCACCCCGGTGTTGTCCCTCGTCTCAACGACGCTGGAATCCGAGCCCGGCTGTCGCTGGACCGTCATTTTCGGCAATCGCTCGGCCGACCAGGTGATGTTCCTCGACGAGCTCGAAGGACTCAAAGACCGTTACCCCGATCGACTCCACCTGATCCACGTGCTGTCCCGCGAGCACGGCGTGATGCCGTTGTTCACGGGGCGGCTCGATGAGTCCAAGCTCGATGAACTGCTCGACCGTGTGGTGTCGCCGTCGGCTCCGACCGAGTGGTTTCTGTGCGGGCCCTTCGAGATGGTCGCGGCGGCCCGCACCGTGCTGCAAGGCCGTGGACTCTTGCCGGACCTGATACACGACGAGCTGTTCTTCGCCGGTCCCCTCGACCTGTCCAGCCTTCCCCCCGAGCCCTCCCCGCAACCGGGCACAGTCGAGTTGTCGGTGATCCTCGACGGTCGCTCGACCACCACCCGGATGCTTCCCGAGACGTCGGTTCTCGACGCGGCGCTGCGGGTTCGGGGAGAGCTGCCGTTCTCGTGCAAAGGGGGCATGTGTGCGTCCTGCAAGGCCCGGGTCGTCGAGGGCGAAGTGCGGATGGAGAAGAACTGGGCCCTCGTCGACTACGAGGTGGCCCAGGGTTTCATCCTCACCTGCCAGTCCCATCCCACCTCGGACCGGTTGACCGTGGATTACGACGTATGACCGCAGCGAAACCCGAAAAGCCCGGTTCTAGCGCGAAGAACCCGCACCCTGGGGCGGGTTCTTCGCGCCAAAACTGGGTTCGGAGCCGGGAAGACGTAGTCACCGCGGCCGGGAGGCTCTTTTCGACCAGGGGTTATCACGGCACCTCGATGCGGGACCTGGCCCGAGAACTGGGCCTGATTGGCTCGTCCCTCTACAGCCACATCGAATCCAAGGCCGACCTGCTGGTCGAGGTCGTCGAGCGGGGAGCTGTTCTGTTTCAAGAATCGGCTGACAAGGCCACGGCCAGCGAAGGCGACGGCCTTTCCCGCCTGCGAGCATTGGTCGCCGGACATGTCGATGTTGTGCTGGACCATCCCGACGAGGTGCGCACCTTCCTCTACGAAGCCAACGCCCTCGAACAGGGCCACCGGGACCGAGTCCTGGCGGTCCGCAACAACTATGAGGAGACCTTTCGGAAGGCTCTCCGAGCCGGGGCCGCCGACGGGTCGCTGCGGCCCGACCTCGATCCCAGTTTCTCCGCGATCCTCCTGCTTTCCATCCTCAATGCCCTGGAAAGGTGGTACTCCCCCAATGGCCGACTCTCCCGAGATGAACTCGTGGCCGGGATTCTCGCGTTCGGGCTGGAAGGGATCGGACCTTGACACCCTGACAGATCCTGGTCGACGATTAAGGGTGGTCACTGATTGCGAGTTCGAGCCGGCGACGCCAGCCTTATCGGTATGAGCAACGAAATGCCCCCGACTACCGCGGGCAGTGGCCGCAGCCTGGCACTGGTGGTCGGGGTGGTTCTGGTCCTGGCGGTGGCGGTCGCCGCAATCGTGACTTCTTTGCGTCCGAGCCCCCAACTCGACCCGGCTACTCCCGAGGGAACCGTCCAAGCATTCTTTCAGGCGGTCGAGGCTGACGACTGGAACGGCGTGCTGAGCCTCCTGTCGTCCCAACTGCGGGAGGATTGCGAGGCGTCCGAGTTGGCACAGTTCCGCGACGACGTCGATCGGGCTGTGATTTCCGACGTCGACGCCGCGGGTTCCGAAACGATTGTCGAAGTGAGGGTCACGAGGGTGGTCATCGACGACCCCCTCAACCCGTATTCGTATGACGACACGTTCCATTTCGTACTGGCCCAGGAGGACGGTCGGCCCGTTGTCGTCGAGCTTCCGTGGCAGTTCTACTGCGAGGGCGTGAGATGAGGCTGGTTCTCCTGCTTCTGATCCTGATCGGGGGCGTTGTCGCCCTTCCGTTCATCCTTCTCGCCCGCCGGCGGAACACCTCGCAAGGGACTTCCCCGGCCGAGATCGTCACCTATCTCATCCTCGCAGTCGCCACGCTCGTCACTACCAACTCGATCTCGGCCCTCCTCGAAATCGTGATGCCGGGCGACGGCGTACTCATCGGAGGAGCCGACGACCTCGCGCTCTCCCTCAGCACGTTGATAGTGGCCGGCGTGGTAGCCGTCGCGCTATGGATCGCGATGGAACGGACGACCACCGACCTGGCGAGACCGGCCCGCGAGCTTTATCTGGCCGTTGTCAACGCCGTATCGATGACGGTGGTGGCGGTCGGGATCATTCGCCTATTGACGTGGGCTCTCGGGGTAACCAGCTTCCAACTCTCGGCTTTGGCCGACATCGCGGCTTTCGGCGGAGCCTGGTTTCTCCATGAGCGATTCCGCCGGCCTCCGGAGGAACTCGACGAACTTCGCCAGCTCGCAGGAGCGCTTCTCGGCCTGGCGCTTGCCTCAGCGGGCACCGCGGGGGTGTTGTTTGCGAGCTTTTACACGGTGCTCAGTTCTGGTCAGGTCATTGCCGGCGACGACGGTTTGTCGGAGGTCCTGAGGACTTCTCTGGCCCTGCTCGTGGTCGGAGTCCCTTTCTTCTGGTGGTTCTGGTTGAGGGGACTCGCCGACCGTCCCGGTTCCTGGCGCACCGGCTATGCGCTTCTCGTTTCGATCACGGCGTGGCTCTCGGCATTCACGGCTCTGGCCGTCCTGCTCAATCGGATCATGCAATGGGCCCTCGACGGAGGTGGAGGAGGGTCGTCATCGATTTCGGCCAGTGCCGCCATCACCATCGTGGCGGGTCTGATCTACTGGCATCACCGGCCGGTCCTGGGTCGGGAGCGGAACCAGTCGATTCGGATCGTTGAGTACGTCCTGTCGGCGATCGGTCTGATCGCAGGTTCGGGAGCAATCGTCACTCTGGCTTCGATTCTGGGTGACAATCTGTTCGGGTCCGGGTCGATCATTGCCGACGAGAGCCGCCTCGCCCTGGGTGCCCTGATCGTATTGATCCTCTCGGCCGTGACGGTTTGGAGGTATTGGCTCAAAGCGCTCAGATTGGCGAGCGACCCGATCGAAGCGAACTCAGCACCGCGCCGGGCAACCATCCTCATCCTGCGGGTGGGCTATTTTCTGGTTGGGGCCGGCTCGCTGATCGTTGTCCTCTACGTCCTGTTACGGGCGGCCCTCGATGGAAGCGCCTCAGACCTGAGCGAAGGGCTGACGGTGGCCGTCCCCCTGGTGGTCGTCAGCGGTCTGATGGTGTGGCACCTGGCCGAACTGCGGACCAAGCCCGCGACTGGTGGCGCGGCGCCGAGCGGACCCATCGCCGGTCCTCGCAAGCTGGGGACCGTCACCGTGGTCGCCGCCGATCCCGGTCCGCTGCCGATGATGATCCACGGAATGAGATTTCTTAAGCGCGGCGACGGCGTCGGCGTTGTCGATCAGAGTCGGGCCGACGAAATCGTGGCCGCGCTGGCGGCGATTTCAACTTCGGCTGCAATGGTCACGGTCGACACCGACGGATTCAGGGTCATCCCCCTCAGCTAAAGGCCTAAGGACATAGGCCGGTGATACTGGGGTCAGCATGACGGGACCCGCTCGCTTCTTCGATACCCGTGCCGCGTACTCCATGTTCGTGACCGCGACCGACGAGAAGTCGGTCGTGGCCGACCAGATCGGCCTGGAATTGCCGAAGGTAGCTGTGAGGTATCCCGGCATGCGGGTCTTCGATGCCGGGATGGGCGATGGGTCGCTTCTCAGTCAGCTGATGAGACACATGCATCAGGCCTATCCGTTCATTCCGTGGCTGGTGGTGGCCAAGGAGATCTCGATCGAAGACGTTCGCCAGGCTCTCGCCCGGTTGCCCGACCGCTTTCTCGAGCATCCGGAGATGGTGTTCGTGGTGACCAACCATCACTTTCGCCACGCTCCCGCGCTGCCCTCACCCGGCGGGACCGTCTGGCGCGAGGTCGCTCTCTCAGGTTCCACCACCAACGACTTCACCGAACAGATCGAGGCTCTCTATGGTCAATTGGCGAATGATTGGCGGGTTCGGACCAGTCCCGTCACCGGCAATCCGTTGTACGTGAATCCGGCGGTGCTGGTCATCTATCGGGCTGATCGCAAATTCCTTCTCGAACCCTTGATACCTGAAGCGGGAGATGAGAGCAGGCGTGAGTACGACCTGGTGATCGCGTCGCAGGCATATCGGGCCAGCACCCCGATTGAGGTCAAGGTGCGGAACGTGCTCGTTCCGTTGGCGCGAGCGTTGGCGCCCGGCGGCAG
>DATEEG010000073.1:0-3740 GCA_035281305.1 Acidimicrobiia bacterium
GTTACTGCCTGCGCGAACAGATCCTGCGCGCGACGAGTCACCGGGCCCGGCTCGCCGTTTCCAATCGGCCGGTCGTCCACCTCGCGAATCGGGGTGACTTCGGCGGCGGTACCGGTCAAGAACAACTCGTCGGCGGCGTAAAGGTCGCCCCTCGTCAGCGTGGCTTCGCGCACGATGACGCCCTCGTCCGAGAGAAGTTGCACCACTGAAGCGCGAGTGATCCCGTCGAGGATTCCCGAGGCGATCGGCGGGGTCATGAGTACGCCGTCTCGCACCAGGAAGAGATTCTCACCGGAGCCCTCCGAGATGTTCCCGTCCATGTTGAGAAGTAGCGCCTCGTCATATCCGGTCGCGACCGCCTCTTGTTTGGCCAGAACGCTGTTCAGGTATTGGCCGGTGCCTTTGGCGATCGGGATGAAGCTCGATTGATGGATCCGCCGCCACGAGGAGACGCGCACCCTGATGCCACGAGCGACGCCTTCGTCCCCGAGATAGGTGCCCCACCGCCACGCCGCGATGATGGTCTTGACCGTCGCAGCGGTCGGATTGAGTCCGATCGCACCCAGTTCGTGGAAGACCAGCGGCCTGATGTAACCGGCCTCGAGATCATTGACCCTGATGACCTCTCGGGCCGCCTCGATCAACTCATCGACGGGGTGGGCCAGAGGTATTCCATAGGCCTTGGCCGAGCGATGCAAACGAGCCATGTGCTCGGGAAGCCGGAAGATGGCCGTGCCATCCGGAGTCTCGTAGGCCCGGATTCCCTCAAAAACGCCGGTGCCGTAGTGAAGGGCGTGGGTGAGGACGTGAACAGTGGCGTCCTCCCACGGAACCATGGCGCCGTCCATCCAGATGAATTTGGAGGTCTCCATACGCCGAGGGTACCGGACTGCGCGACGAGTGGTTGCGGGGCGGCCGGAACTGAGGTGCAAGACGGAAGACGGAAGGCGGAAGCCAGGAGTCGGACGGGGCCAGTCGCCGGTTTGACTTCCGACTTCCGACTTCCGACTACTTCAGGTATTTGTCGTGCCAGGCGAGGATGGCTTGGAAGCGCTCTACCCGGTGTTTGGGTTTACCACTGCGAGAGAGTTCGTGACCCTCTCCGGGGAACCGAAGCATCTCGGCGGGGACATCGTTCTGCCAGAGTGCAACGAGGTACTGCTCGGCCTGTTCGATCGGGCACCGGAAGTCCTCTTCCGAATGGATCAGCAGGGTCGGAGTGCGCACTTGGTGGACCACCGATAGCGGGCTCTTCGACCACATCGGCATTAGATCCGTGGTTTGGATGTAGTTGGGACCGAAGAAGGGGCCGATGTCGGAGGTTCCGGCAAACGACGGAAAAGACAGCAACGCCCTTTCGACGATGGCCGATCGATACTGCTGGTCGTGGGCGATGGCCCAGGCCGTCATGTATCCCCCGTACGAGCCGCCCATGATCCCGATTCGCTCACGATCGAGTTGGGGGAAACGATCCAGGGCCGCCTCGAGGGCGGCGTTGATGTCCATCAGGTCGACGACGCCCCACGATTCGCCGACCACCGCCCGGGTGAAATCGAGACCTCGCCCCGAGGAGCCGCGCGGGTTGGCAGCCACCACCCCGTAACCGGCTCCGGCGTAAACCTGAAACTCGTCAAAGAACCCGAACCCGTATTGCGTGGCGGGTCCACCGTGAATGTTGAGAAGAACCGGGAACGGCCCCTCCCCATCAGGGACCACCACGAAGACATCGAGTTCTGCACCGTCCGAATTAGTCCGGAAGTGTTCGGTTGGCCTAACCACGAGTCCACTCGGTGGCGAGTAGAGGGTTAGCCGCTGCTCGTCACCGTTGACGATCGAGACGATCTCGCCCGGTTCGGTCGTAGATGACACTGCGGCCACGACCCGACCTTCCTCCCCGATATCGAAACCGGTCACGAGGCGATCCCCTGACACAACCGGCTCACCAGTACCGTCGGGACCGAACCTGTGAATGCCTATCCGGCCCGAGTCCTCGACGACGCTATAGATCGCTCCGTCCCTCCACTTCGGCAGGGACGGCTGCCCTCCTCCGAGTGAAATGATCGAGCGGTCCAGGTTGGGGAAGGCATTAGAAGTCGAGCCGTCCGAATCTGCCTTCCAGAGACCCGACAGGCGCGGATAGTCGACCTGAGGATCTCCTATCAGGTAGAGGCCGCCCTCGGGCGAGTAGAGGGGCAGGACCCAGCCCCCGCGCTCGACCGGACGGGTCAGCCGGCCATCGAGGGACACCTCGAAGATGTCGCTGCCCGCCTCGAGGCCCCCCTTCGGGCCCCGATCGGTGGTGAAGGCGATCCTGTCGCCGTCCGGATGCCAGGCCGGAAACATCTCGTCATAGTCACCGTCGGTCAGGCGTCGTGGCTCCTCGTCGCCGTTGGGATCGACCAGCCACAGTTGCCGCCTGCGATCGTTGAGCCAGCCTCGATTGTCGAAGCGATAGGGAAACGTGGTGATCCGCTTGGCGCGTCGCCCTCGCTCCTCGTCGGCGAGATCGGTGAGTTCTGAATCCCAGGTCTTGGCCGCCACGCAGATCCAACGGTTGTCGGGAGCCCAAACGAGGTATTCGACCCCGAGCGCGAACTTGGTCAGCAGGCGAGCTTCGCCGCCACCGGCCGGCATGACCGCCAGCTGGGGAATCGGCTTCTTGACGTCCGTGGCGCGGAGAAATGCAAGCTGCTTGCCGTCAGGCGACCATCGCGGCATGCCATCGATCTGGCCTGCGGTGAATTGCTGCAGCGAGTCTCCGTCGTGGAGATGGATCTGACGCCGGTAGCCGTCTTCCTCGAGATCCATCCGGGTCAGCACGAAGGCGGTCCTGACTCCGTCGGGATGGATCTGAGGATCCGAGGGGACGTTCAGCTGAGACAGGTCTTCGGGCTGCATGCAAGATCTTCCTTCAGTTGGCCTTCGTCGGAGTCCCGGCATTGTGGCCCGGGACCATGGTTTGTGCTCGTTTACCCTCAACGCTCATGGCCCGTTTGATCGCGTCCTTCCTGGGGTCGGGACTGATCCTCGGCCGGGTCCGCGGGTCCCACCGCGGATCGGGAACCGTCGGAGCGTTGCTAGCTCTCGCCATATCCCTGCTGATCCCGCCCGTCTATGGCCGTCTCACCGCTCTCGGTGCGACGATCGTTCTGGGCGTCTGGTCGATCAACGCTCTCAAACTGGGGGACGACGACCCCGGGTGGGTAGTGATCGACGAAGCAGCGGGCACCTTCCTGGCGACGATCGGTCTCGGCGTCCCGGGCGCGGTGGTTGGATGGGTCGTGTTTCGAGCCGCTGACATAGCCAAGAAGGCCTTCCCTGGAGTGGCGGCCGCCGAGCGGGTGTCGGGCGGGATCATGGCCGATGATCTGGTGGCTGGCCTCTACGGTCTGGCGGCCGGATGGGCGATTCAGTTGGTCATCGGCTAAATGACGGAGATCATCGCCCGGGTTCGGTCCTCCTTCGAAGAGGCCTTTCGGCGCGGATTGGCGGCGGTCGATCCGGCAGCAGCGGTGAATGTCCGCCTCGCGACCCTGGCAATAGATGGTCCCGTGACCGTGATCGCGATCGGGAAGGCGGCGCGGTCGATGGCGCACGGCGCCATTGAGATTCTGGAGGATCGGGTGGTCGGCGGAGTCGTGGTAACGCCCGAGGCGCCGGACGGTCCCGGTGAGGCACCACTGCGCTGTCTCCAGGGTGGACACCCAATCCCGAATGACGCCTCGTTGGAGGCGGGAAGG
>DATEEG010000074.1:0-2542 GCA_035281305.1 Acidimicrobiia bacterium
CTTCCGTCTTCCGTCTTCCGTCTTGCGCCTCGCCGCCGGAGGCGGCGAATGAGGGGCCGGCCGCTGCTGTTCCCTTCGTACGAGGCCGACTCGGCGATATTCCCATCGACCACCAAGAAGGTGGCGATCGTGATTTTCTTCCTGGTGGCAGTGACCCTTCCTCTGCAACTGGTCCCTGGTCTCAAGTGGCTGGGCGAGAACGTTTGGATGGTGATATTGGGCCAGGCTCTGATCTTCGCGATCGGGGCCCTGGGCCTCAATATCCTCACGGGCATGGCCGGCCAGGTATCGCTCGGCCACGCGTTCTTCATGGGTGTCGGTGCGTATACCGCCGTCGTGCTGGGTGGTGAGCAGAGCAGTTCGTTGGTCGGAATGGGGCTGCCGATGTGGATCTGGCTTCCCGCGGCCGGCGTGGTGGCATCTCTCGTCGGTGCGCTGGTGGCCCCGACCGCGGTTCGGGTGCGAGGCCTCTATCTGGCCTTCGTCACCATCGCTCTCGTGTTCGTCGGCGACCATGTTTTCCGAAACTTGAGGAGTGTCTCGGGCGGTCCCGGGATCGGTCGGGAATGGCCTCCAATAGAGCTAAAGCTCTGGAAGGGGGAGACGTCCCTTTTGAACCTCAACGCCGACGGATCCTGGTTCGGGATCGAGTTCAGCCGTCAGGCGAAGCAGTTTCTATTCCTGGTAGTGGTCTCGTCGCTTTTCGCCCTTGCCCACAAGAACCTCGCCCGCACCCGGGTCGGGAGGGCATTCGCAGCAATCCGCGATCGCGATATTGCAGCCGAGGTGATGGGGGTCAACGAAGTGCGGTACAAAGCGCTCGCATTCGCCCTCTCATCGTTCTTCGCCGGTTCCGCCGGCGCTCTCCTGGCAGCATTCTTCGGAAGCCGGGTCCCGGAGGCGTGGGATCTGCTGCTCTCCGTCCAGTTCATCGCCATCATCCTCATCGGGGGGGCGGGGACGACCGCCGGGGTCCTGCTCGGGTCCTTCTTCGTGGTGATGGTCCCTCGTCTGGTCGAGACTTTTACCGGATGGTTAGCCGATCTGACCGGTCAGACCGGTCCACTCGCGGCCGTAGCAAACTTCATACTTGCCACCGGGCCGGCCGACTTCGGTTTGGTCGGCACCACTCCGGTCGGACCAGGATTGTCCGTCTTTCAGCTCAATCTGGTGCTCTATGGCGCCCTGATCGTGCTATTCCTCATATTCGAACCACTGGGTCTGTTTGGCCTGTGGCTCAGGATTCGCAACTATTGGAAAGGCTGGCCTTTTACCTACTGAGTTTCATCGCTCGAAGGCGAGCGCACCTGCATCATGGAACCCACGAAACCAAAGCAACGAGGAGGACAGATGAGACAAATGAACCGATCGCTGGCGCTTTTGATGGCGCTGGCGTTGGTGCTGGTCGCCTGTGGCGACAGCGGCGGGGAGACCACCACCACCGCTGCGGCCACAACCACAGCGGCCGAAACGACGACCAGTGCCGCCGAAACCACCACGACCGAAGCCGAGAGTGATGTGACCTTCGACGTTGGCGTCACCGAGGACACGATCACCGTCGGTCTTCTCGCCGACCTGAGCGGTCCGTTCGCTCCGCTGGTTCAGGACATCGTCGCCGCCCAGGAGGTCTACTGGGATCTCGTCAACGAAGATGGCGGGATTGCCGGTCGCCAGATCGAAGTGATCGTCGAGGACACGGCCTACAACCCCGACCAGCACCGAACCAAGTATGAGGGGATGCGCGACAGTGTCGCCATCCTCAGTCAGTCGACCGGTTCACCGCAAACGGCCGGCGTGATCGACCTCATGCTGGAGGACGACATCGTTGCGATCCCGCTGACCTGGTACTCCGGATGGGGCGACCCCTCGTTCGACCAGAGCACGGTTCTCGAACAGCAGACGAACTATTGCTTCGAGAGCATGAACATCGTGGAGTACCTGTCTGCCGGATTCGAAGCGGCCAATGGTGCGCCTCCCACCTGGGCCGTCGTCACCTTCCCTGGTGAGTACGGTCAGGACGGTGCTTTCGGCGCCAAGTACGCGATCGAGCAATTGGGCCTGGAACTGGTCTTCGACGGCGAAGGCCTGGTGACGCCGACCCCCGACGATCCCGAGACCGAGGTCATCACCGGAATCGTGTCGGCCGCTCCGAACATCGTGTTCACAACTGTCAACCCCACCAACCTGGCCGTCATCATGGGCGGCGCTTTCCAGGGTGGGTTCCAGGGTGGTTGGACCGGAAACGTGCCGAGCTACGACTTCCGTCTGCTCGACTCGCCGGTGGCGCCGATCATTGACGCCGCCTACACGCAACCCGGATACATCGTCCCCTGGGGAACCGACGTCCCGGGCATGGGCCCCATCGTCGAAGCGATGCTGGCGGCCCGGCCCGACCTGCGTCCCTCGGATGCGTTCGTCATCGGGTGGACCGAGGCTCAGGTGGCGCACGAAGTCCTTCGGGTGGCGGCCGAGAGCGGGGACATGACGCGGGCCGGAATCAAGGCCGCGGCCTTGAGCATCGAAGGCTTCGGATTCGACGGTC
>DATEEG010000075.1:0-10770 GCA_035281305.1 Acidimicrobiia bacterium
TCGGTCCTGATCTCCCTGCTCCGGGCCGGGCTGCACCCGACCGGGGGCGGCTGCCTCTGCCTGGCCGGGGACTGTCCCTACTGCGTCGCAACGGTGGACGGGGTGTCCTACGTGAGGACCTGCCAGGTCCCAGCCGCCGAAGGGATGGTGGTGACCGCTCATCCCCGCGACGGTGAGCCGCCGCTTCCCGGGGAAGGTCGTAAGCACGAGGTTCCGGTCGAATCGGTCTTTTGTGACGTCGTGGTCATCGGCCAGGGCGAATCGGGCATAGCCGCCGCCAACGCGGCGACGAAGGCGGGCCGCAGGGTCGTCACTCTCGAGGCGAACCGAGGAGAGGAGGCAGTGGGGATCTACGCCGGTCCGACCGTGGTTGCCCGCACACGCAAGGGCATGCTTCACATTCACTGCCATGAAGTGGTCGTTGCCACAGGCGCGGCCGAGGAGCAACCCATTGTTCCCGGAAGCCATCTGGCGGGCATCGTCACGTCCCGGGCGGCGGCCAAGCTGCAAGAGGCGGGCTTCGATCTCGGCCGGGTAGTCACCGTCAGGCAGGACCGTCGTCCAATTCGCTTCGAGGGAACCAATCACGTGCAGAGGGTCGTTTTCCCCGACGAGACGAAGGAAGAATGCGACTCGGTCGTCGTTGACTTCGGCCTCCACCCTCGCAACTCCCTGGGTCGCATCGGGCACGGTCTCGCTGTCTCGGTCGTGGGCGAGGCGGCCGCCACCTCACCGCTCCCACCTCCCCCCGTGGCGGGGATCGTCTGCCCGTGTGCGGGTGTGACCGTCGCGGATCTGGAGTCGGTTTGGGATCGTGGGTTCCAGGAGATGGAGCTTTTGAAGCGGGCAACCCTGGCCGGGACGGGAACCTGCCAGGGAGGCGTCTGCCTTCCCCACCTTCGGTCATTCATCGCCGGTCATGGCGGTGAGGTTCCCGCTCCATTCACAGCCCGCCCCGTGACTCGTCAGCTGACGATGTCCGAGACCGCGGCGGGATTCGACTTGTCGCCTTTTCGCCGAACCGGGCTGCATGATGAGCATGTCCGGCTCGGAGCGGTCATGGATCGTTTCGGGGGATGGTGGCGACCCTGGCGCTACCCCGATGTGGAGGCCGAGTACTGGGCCGTCCGCCGGAACGTATCTCTTGGAGACGTGGGCACCCTCGGCAAGATGGTTGTCTCGGGGCCGGATTCAGTTGAGCTTCTGGAACGTCTCTACCCCTGCCGGGTGGCCGATCTCAAGCCGGGCCGGGCCAGATACGCCTTGTTGCTCGACGAACGCGGCTACGTCATCGACGACGGCCTCATCTGTCGGGAGACGGCTAGCCGGTTCTTCCTCACCTTCACCTCGGGAGGGGCTTCGTTCGCCGAGATGTGGGTGCGGGACTGGAGCGAGAGTTGGGGCCTCGATGTTCGCATACTCGATCGCACGATGGCTCTGGGTGCCATCAACGTGACGGGTCCTCTCGCCAAGCAACTGCTCGCACGAGCCGGGCTCGACAGCCCGCCCGGCTACATGGCTCATCACCTCTCCGAAGTCGGAGGGGTTCCCTGTCGAGTCGTTCGGCTCAGCTTCACCGGCGAAGTTTCGTTCGAGCTGCACCATCCCACGGATCGGTCAGCCGACCTCTGGCGACTGTTGATGGACCTGGGTGGCGACCTGGGGGTGTATCCCCACGGTCTCGACGTTCTTTTCAATCTCCGGCTCGAGAAGGGCCACTTCATCGTCGGAATGGACTCCGAATACGACTCGACACCTCGCCGGCTCGACCTGGAGTGGGCGGTCAAGCTCGACAAGCCGGATTTCGTGGGAAAACAGGCGATCGTGCGCACCAATCGCATTCCTCTCAACAAGCGCCTCGTTGGCTGGGAGATGGACGGTCCGGCACCGGCCGAGGGAGCCGTCCTCCGAAAGGACGACATCCCCATCGGACAGGTGACCTCGGCGCGGTTCAGTCGGGTCCTCCAGAAAACGGTGATGTTGGGTTGGGTCCGTCTGGTCGACGGGCAAGCACCGGGTGAGGTCATATGCGAGGACCGCCCTGCCCGCCACGTTTCCCACCCCTTTTACGATCCTGAGGGTGTTCGTGCCCGGGGCTGAAATTCTGCGCGGTCGTCGAATTGTCGCGACTCCCGCTGCTATCGATGGCGCCCGGTTGCCGGCCGATGCCGTGGTTTTGCGGATCGCCCCTGATGATGCCCTGATCGTGGGCGATGGACCGATCGAGGTGTCCGACCCTCATTCGATCATCGAGTCCGATGCCGGTTGGTGTGCACTGAAGGTGAGCGAGGAGCGGGCACTGACGATCCTCAGCCACCACGCAGCCTGGGAACCGCCGCCGCACCGGCCGGTTCTGGCGCAAGGAATGGTGGCCGGGCTGGCGGCCAAGGTCTATCTCGACGGAAGCCGCTCCATGGTCATCGTCGCGACTCCCTTTGCAGCCGAGCTCGAGGAGCGACTGTCGTGAACGAGTTCATCGAGGCGAAGGTGAAGCTGATCTGGCCGGACCGGCTACGGCCCACCTACGACGTTGTCATCATCGGTGGTGGCGGTCACGGCCTCGCCACCGCCTACTACCTCGCCACCCGCCATGGCGTCACCAACGTCGCGGTTCTGGAAAGGGGCTACATCGGGTCGGGCAACTCGGGCCGCAACACGACGGTCATCAGGGCCAATTACGGAGTGCCGGAAGCGGTCCGGTTCTATCAACACTCCCTCGACCTGTACCAGGGTCTCGAGGCGGAAACCGGACGCTGGATCATGCACAGGGAGCAGGGTCTGCTGTGGATAGCCCACACCGAGATGGGCGTGCGGGCCGAGCGGGCCCGGGCGGCGCTCAACCAGGCCTACGGATCGGAGACCGTCTTCGTCGGACCCGACGAGATCAAAAAGATCTGTCCGCAGATCGACTTGAGCGGAAGCGGTCGCCATCCGGTGATGGGAGCCTCCTATCACCCGCGGGGCGCCACCGCTCGTCATGACCGTGTGGTCTGGTCACTGGCGGAAGGGGCGATGAGGAAAGGGATCGAAGTTCATCAGCGAACGGCGGTGATCGGACTTCAGATCGACGGTGGCCGGGTGGTGGGAGTCGAAACGGACCGTGGATCCATCTCAGCAGGGACGGTGTTGATGGCGCTCGGCGGCCACGTCACCACGATCGCGGCCATGGCCGGTCTGCGACTGCCCATCCGGACGCATCCTTTGCAGGCGTTCGTCACCAATCACTACCAGGGGACCTTCGAGACGATCGTCGCCTCCACCGAGTTGCTGTTCTATGCGAGCCAGACCGCCCGCGGGGAGATGCTGATCGGAGCCGAGGTCGATCGGCAGCCGTCGTACTCCTATCGGTCGAGCTATGGATTCTTGTCGTCGTGCGCGGGCCGGGCGCTGGCGCTGTTGCCGTTCATGGGTGATCTGCGCGTTCTCCGGCAGTGGGCCGGAATCTGCGACATGACACCCGACTTCTCGCCGGTCTTGGGAGAGACCGGGGTACCAGGTCTGCTCGTCACGACCGGGTGGGGCACCTGGGGCTTCAAGGCGATTCCGGCCGGGGGAGAGGCGATGGCCCACCTGATCGCCACCGGGACCGTGCCTGACCTGATTGCGCCGTTCTCGCTCGACCGCTTCGCCCGCGACCGGACCTTGTCGGACCGGGGATCGTCGGGAACGCAATGACCCCGGCCCCGAAATCCCCGTTTTGGCGCGCCGCCTTGGGGTCAGGGCACGGTTCTGTCGCGCCAGAACATGGATTTGGATTCGAACGGTGCGGGACCGGTAGATGCTGTTCTTGACCTGTCCGAATTGTGGGCGGCGGCCGGTGGAGGAATTCCGTTATGGCGAGATTCCAACCGTCCCCGAGACGCTGACCGACCCTGATGCCCGGGACCTCGATCGCGGCTTCATGCGCACCAATCCCGAAGGCGAGACCTCCGAACGCTGGTTCCACGAGTTCGGATGCCGGCGATGGTTCACAGTTCGTCGCGACACCGCCACCGACACGGTCCTCGACTAGCGATGGGTTACGACGTCGTGATCGTCGGGGGCGGCGTCATGGGGGCGGCCACGGCGTATTACCTCAAAGATCTCGAACCGTCAGTCCGGGTCGCGGTGGTCGAGCGCGATCCCTCGTATCGCCAGTCATCGACGGTTCTCTCCGATGGGAACGTTCGCATCCAGTTCAATCTGGAGGAAAACATCCGAATGTCCCAGTTCGGACTCGAAGCGCTGCGGGACTTCGGCGAGCGCATGGCGGTGGGCGACTGGAAGCCGGAACCCGCGGCACGCCATCAGGGAAACCTATTCCTCTCCGACGAAGCTCATCGTCACGAGGCCGAGATCGGCCTGCAGCGACAACGGAGTCTTGGTTGCATTGTCGACTGGCTCGACGCGGCCGAGATCTATCGACGATTCCCTCCCTACGACGGCGCCGGCTACGCCGGGGGAACGCTGGGTCCCCTGGATGGCTCGGTCGATCCGACCGCAGTGCTGACCGGATACGTGCGCAAGTCGGCGTCCCTTGGTGTCGAGTACTTGATAGCCGAGGCGGTGGCTTTCACCAGGGCCGGCTCAGCCATCACCGGCGTAAACCTGGCCGACCGCAGTCACCTGGCGGCATCGGTGGTCGTCAACGCCACCGGCGCCTGGTGCGCTCCCCTCGCCGCCACCGTTCAGGTGGACCTGCCGGTCCTTCCGGTGATGAGGACCGTCTATACGGTCGAGACTTCGATCGACAACGCCGGCCTTCCCAGCGTGTTCTTGCCATCGGGCCTGTACGTCATTCCCGAAGCCGGCGGCCGCTTCCTCGTCGGGTGGTCACAGCCGGACGATCCGGTCGGCTTCGACTTCACCTTCAGCCGGGGAAAGTTCTATGAGTTGATCTGGCCCGAGCTGGGGACCCAGCTTCCCGCCTTCGAGGCTTTGAATCTGGCGGGCGGATGGGCCGGCCTGTACGAGGTGAATACGCTCGATGGCAACGCCATCCTCGGCCAGTGGCCGGGGCTAGACGGGCTCTACCTGGCCAACGGCTTCTCCGGACACGGTTTTCAACACGCTCACGCCGTGGGACGCCACATCGCCGAGTTGATCCTCGGTAGGCCGGCTTCGCTCGACCTATCCCGCTTCGGTCCGCAGCGAATCATCGATCGGGAACCCATCTTCGAATACGCCGGACGGCTCATCTGAGCGAGGCTCAGGCCGTGATCCTCACCAGCCGCGGGTTCCGGCAGCGCCTTTGAAAGGGCCGACGATCTCGGACGTGACCCAGCCTCCGTAGAAGCCGCCGGCTTGAGCGTCGACCCTCTCATCGTCGACGAAACAGGCGTCAACCCGCCCCGGATAGAAAGCGACGTGGTCTTGCAAGGCTTCAAAGCCGGCGCTCGGCTCGGGATACTCCCAGCCGGCATCGGCCGCCACCCGGTCCTCGACGACGACATCTACATACGACGCCCGTCCCTTGAACTCACAGAAGGACGAATGCGAGGACCGGCGAATGAGATTGACCACAATGTCGGAGCGAGGGATGTAGAAGACGGGCGGATGGCTGGTCTCCAGGACCCGCAGCGTGCGGTTTGACTCGGCGATCACGCGGTCGGCGAACTCCACCCTCACCCGTCGACCTGACGTTTCGAGCCGGGGAGGGCGCGGGTAGTCCCAAACCGATTCGCGCAAAGCTGGTTCCACGGACCAGACGGTAACGCCGCCGAACGTCTAGTCGACCCGGAGAGCATCGGCGCCGGCAATGACCCGTCGCAGGAAAACAGCCGTGGCGTCGACTTCGGGCCTGGCGACCGCTTCGAGGTTGGCGACGATGTGTTGATACGAGACCGCGTGATGGAGCGGCGTGAGGGCCTCGGCGATCGCCATTGCTTCATGCAATCGGTCCGAGCTGGCGAATTCGTCCCATCCGGCAAGGTAAGCCGCGATGATCGACTGCTTCTCATCCTCGTCGGTCTCCCAGTTCAGGGACTGCAGGTCGATGAAAGGATGAGCGACCGACGCGTCTGTCCAGTCGAAGAAAGCCAGGTTGCCATCGACGCGGGCAGCGTTGCCCAGGTGCATGTCTCCATGGACGAGTGTGTATGGGAGGCCGAGGTCGGCCAGGCGATGGGTCAACTCCTTGAGTCGAGGTCCCATACCGCGCAGGCGTTTTCGCTCCTCCTCCGCGAGGCCGCCCAAAGCTGCCCTGTCGTCCAGCAGAGGTTTGATCTGACTCTCGAGCACGGCCAGCCGACGGTCCAGGCATCCCTCGTCGATGAGGTCGTCGATCATTCCAACTGACGATCGCTGCAGCTCGCCGAACCTGGCAAAAACCTCGCGCCTGACATCGACCGGTGCCGAATCGTGGATCAATTCGTCAAAAGCCGCGAAGAGCATCCATTGCTGGTCCGCCTCGATGGCAACCGGACCGGGCACATAGCCGGGAAATCTCCCGGCGAGCCGCGCCGTTACCACCGCCTCGTTGACGAACAGGGGAAGGTCCTTCGATACCTTGAAATAGAAGTCGGAGCTTGTGGTTTTGACTCGCAGAACCGTGGAGATGCTCCAATGCTTGACCTGCTCGAAGCCCACGACCCGAGAGCCGAGCTTGGCGACTGCTTCCTCGATCCAAGGCTGCACTTCCGCCAGCCATCCGTGGGATGACCAGGGTGAACGCCCCGCGGGGACCACTGCGGCCTCCAGGTCGGAGAGGTACCGATCGACCAGCGGGCGAAATCGTTCTTCCTTGATTTGCAGAGTTTCTAGAGAGGACCGATCCACCCAGCGCGAGTTGCGCGGAGGTTCCCATTCGCTCTCGGTGATGATCATTTCGAAGATGCCCTCGACGCGCTTGGCCTCGCGGTCGCTGGCGATGCGAATCTGGCGCAATAACCAGGGGGGACTCCCGAATCGCTTTGCGAATGCAGGCACGAGGACATCGGCATTTCCGGCCCACACGCTGCCTTTCAATCGGACCCGTGGCAGGTTCCAGTGGCTGTCACTGCGAAGGAACAGAACCTTCGGCTGGCCCGGGTGACGAAGGGCCGCGTGCATCTCCGACCGCCACGACATTCGGCGATGGTGGCATCCCGGCCGATCCGGCGACGAGTTTTGTCGCTACTGGCTGCGGCGAGGCCGACGGGTGGTGGATGAGCGTCGCACCGAAGCGTCGAGGCGTTCCTGGATCTCCTCGAATGACGGGCGTTCGCCGCCGGCGTAGGTGTCGACCGCTTCCCGGATGGCGGCAATGTGGTCGGGGGTCGAACCACAGCAGGCACCGATGATGCGGGCCCCGGACCGCAAAGCCAGTTCGACGTATTCGCCCATACGGTCGGGCCCGACCGGATAGGTGAGGCCCCCCTCGGACTTGTAAAGAGGAATGCCGCAGTTGGCTTTGGTGATCGTCAGGGCCGCCGGAGCAACTTCGGCGATGCCGTGAGCCGCAGCAACGGCGTCGCCGGGGCCGATCCCGCAGTTGGCTCCAATGGCAGCCGCTCCTCGATGGTTCAGCCACCAATCACCAAAGGCCCGCGGGTGAATCCCCATCATCGTATGACCGGCGGTGTCGAAGCTCAGGGTGGCCGTGTACGGGAGTCCGGTGGTGGCGGCACCGGCGCAAGCAGCTTCCAACTCTTCGAACGAGGAGATCGTCTCGATCCAGAGCACGTCCGCCCCGGCCTTGGCCAAAGCCTGACATTGTTCGGCGAAGACCTCGACGCCCTGTTCGTAGGAGAGCGATCCGAGCGGTGCGAACAACTCGCCGGTGGGGCCCACGCTGCCGGCGATCGCAACCGGTCGGCCGGCCTGGTCGGCTGCATGGCGGGCGGCGACAACCGCAGCCGCGTTGAGTTCGTCGACACGTGACTCGAGATTGTGCAGGGCAAGTCGGAGGCGGTTGCCGCCGAAGGTGTTCGTCAGAATGATGTCGGAGCCGGCGTCTATGAATCCACGATGGACCTTCTCGACGAGGTCGGCCTGCTCGATATTGAGCAGTTCAGGACAGCCCCCGCCCTCGAGGCCGAGGGAGAAGAGAGTCGTGCCCATGGCGCCATCGGCAACCAGGGGGGCTCCGGTGGCTAGAAGCCGATCGAAGGTGTTTTCGTTGGCCATCTCGTACTCCTCAAGTTGCCAATCTGGTGACTTGGAGCGGCCTCTCAACGAGAGAACCGCCGCAGCGAGAGCCGGGCGGTTCAACCATCCCGACGCTTTAGCCGCATTTCTTGAGCGCCCGCAAGCTGTGGATCAAATCGGCGCTTGTCGCCAGCATAGCGGAGAGGGGCGGAAATTCCGCCCCTCTCCTTTCTCTTTGGGTTGTTTTGGTTGTCAGGCAACCAAAACAACCCTGGGTCGCGGGTCTTTCCTTAGCCGAGCCAGGCCGACCAGACGTCCTCATGCTCGGCGATCCAGCGGGCGGCGACGTCGGCGGCATCCTCGCCGTCGATCTCCACTGCCGGCAGCATCGAGAGCTGGTCTTCGGTGGTGATGGTGAAGGCCTCGAGGAAGGCCAGCACCTCGGGTGCCTTCTCGCCGAGCTGGGCCGAAGCTGCCTTGATCAGCACATCTTCGGGATAGTCGCAGGCGATGGCGGCGGGGTCGGCGTAGCACTCCTCCGAATAATCGGGGAGAAGCACGTTGACCAGGTCGTACTTGGCGACCGCCGCGGTCGGGGTCCACCAGTACATGACGATCGGCTCCTGAGCAGCCACCCGGGCGTCGAGGTCGGCCACGGTTGCGGCCTCCGAGCCGGAGAAGATCACCTGGAAGGGGAGCTCCAGGTTGGCGATGATCGCCTCGTCGTACTGCGAATACGAAGGATCGGTGCCGAGGAACCTTCCCAGGTCGCCGGTCTCGGCGGTGGAGAAGAGGGCGGCGTTGTCGGGATCGGCAAAGCCTTCCCAGGTCGCCAGCTCGGGGTGCTCTTCGATCACGTAGCTGGGGACGAACCAGCCGATCTTGCCGACGGTCCCGAGCTCTCCGATGTTGAGCACCGAACCGTCGTCGAAGAAGGCCTGCTCGTCTTCGGTGACGCCGGAGGGCCAGATCTCGAGGGCGGCGTCGAGGGATCCGTCCGACATGCCGGTGAACATGGTGTTCTCGTCAATCGCAACGATCTCAACCGGATAGCCAAGCTCGCTTTCGATCAACTGCTTGGCCACTTCGGCATTGAGCATCGAGGCTGTCCAGGGGTTGGCGACGATATTGATCGTCGGGTTATCCCCGGTGGCAGCCGTCGTCTCGGTGCCGCCGGCCGTGGTTTCGGTGCCACCGGCGGTCGTAGTGGTGTCGGCGTCGCCGCCACAGGCGGCCGCAACCAGTGCCAGGGCAACGAGCGTCAACCAGAATTGCTTTTTCATGAGTCTCCTTTAAAGGCTCCGGCGCCGACGTTCGCGGCGGAGGGGCTGGTGTTACATTACTTAGGTGACTGCCCCAAGCCGGTCGTGACAGGCGATGTATGTCTCTCGGTTGAGCATGTTTGGAAGGTTTTCGGGGCGCGGCCCGACAAGGCCCTGCAGCTAGCCGAAAGCGGCGCCTCCCGGTCCGAGGTCCTTTCGTCCACCGGCTGCACCATCGGCGTTCGGGACGTCTCCTTCGACGTTGCCCGCGGTGAGACGTTTGTGGTGATGGGGCTTTCCGGGTCGGGAAAGTCGACCTTGATCAGGTGTGTCGCCCGGCTCAACGACGTCACCAAGGGCAAGGTCCTCCTCGACGGCGAGGACCTCACGGACATGAACGACGAGCAGCTCCGTGAGGTGCGGCGCCACAAGATGTCGATGGTTTTCCAGCACTTCGGCCTTTTCCCCCATCGGCGGGTCATCGACAACGCCGCATATGGCCTCGAGGTCCAGGGGATCGACAAGGCCGAGCGATATGAGCGGGCGATGAAAGTGATCGAAGTGGTTGGGCTCAAAGGATGGGAGCACCATTTCCCCCAGCAGCTGTCAGGAGGCATGCAACAGCGGGTCGGCCTGGCCCGGGCGCTCACCGTCGATCCCGAGATCCTCTTTTTCGACGAGCCTTTCTCGGCCCTCGATCCGCTGATCCGCCGGGACATGCAGGATGAGTTGATCAGGCTCCAGGAGACACTGCAGCGCACGATTGTCTTCATCACCCACGACTTTGCCGAGGCCATCAAACTCGGCGACCGGATCGCGATCATGAAAGATGGCGCCTTCGACCAGGTCGGGACCGCGGCCGATCTCATCACGCGTCCGGCCACCGACTACGTAAGGGAGTTCACCAAGGAGATCCCGAAGGCCAAGGTGCTCACGGCGGCGACGGTCCTGAAGGAGGGAGCCCCCCAGCCCGACAGCCGGACGGTCGGAGTCGACGACACGATCGAAATGGTCTTGCCCGCCCTGCTCAACGACTCGGCCGAGATTTCGGTCGAGGACGTCGAGGGCAAGCATGTCGGAATGGTCGATCGCGAAGCGGTCGCCCACGTTCTCGAACCCGAGAAATGACGGCCATCGAGTGACCGGGATCCTCCAGCCCTGGAAGTCGTCGGAGATGATTCTCGCCGACGGCCGAACGGGCTGGTTCCGGCTGCGAGCAAGCTGGGTGGCATTGATAGGCGGGGTGGTTCTCCTCCAGGTCCTATTCGCCAGGGTTGAGGTATTCCCCGCCTTGTGGGACACGCTCATCTCCCAGCCGATCGACGGGTTTCAGGCATGGGCCAGAGACAATCGCCTGACCCATCCCGTTTTCACCGGATTCTTCATCCCGCTGAGCGACGCCATCGAATGGGCGCTGATCACCGTCGAGAGCTTCCTGCAATGGCTGCCCTGGTACGTATTG
>DATEEG010000076.1:0-3170 GCA_035281305.1 Acidimicrobiia bacterium
TGACGAGAGACATGATCAAGTAACGAGTGACTCTTGTTTCCATGACGCCAAAGCTATGTCGCGCCAGGCGTTATCTGTGGTCGGATCCCGTCGGGTCCGGGGTGAGAGGGCATCCGTTCGAAAAGGTTGTAACAAAGCGTATAGTTGGTGGGTCGTAAAAAGCAGGGCTGTGCTCTCCATGGTCCCGGGTCGGTCCCCGACCTGTCCGCTTCAATGAGGTGACCTATGCCAATCAATGAGCACTTTGAGCTACTCGAAGCAGTAGAGCCCACCGTCGAGCGTCTGCTCGCCGAACATCGGGCCCGCCGGGTCCCGTGGTATTTCCACGACATGATTCCGTGGGAGCTCGGACGCAACTTCAAGAAGGAACCGTGGGACGAGTCGCAGTGCACGATCAATGAACGTGCGCGTACTTCCCTGGTGCTCAATCTCCTGACCGAAGACAACCTTCCGTACTACCACAGCGCTCTCGAACGGCATCTGCCGGAGAGTTCGGTGTGGAGGGAATGGAACGGTCTGTGGACGGCTGAGGAGGGCCAGCACGCCATCGCCATCCGCAGCTATCTCCTGACCTCACGAAATTGCGACCCCGTCGAACTCGAAGACGATCGCATGGCCACCATGCAGGTTGGCTATCAACCGAACTGGCAGCACCCTGCCGAGCTCTTGGCGTACACCTCCGCCCAGGAGCTCGCCACCCGGGTCTCCCACCGCAACGCCGGCAAGATCACCGAGGACGAAGTGGCGTTCGAGCTGATGCGCCAGATCGCTTCCGACGAGAACCATCATTTCATGTTCTACAAGGGAGTGATGGCGGCGATGCTCAAGGATTCTCCGGCGGTGGCGTTGGAGGGCATCTACAAGGTGATGCTCAATTTCCAGATGCCGGGCATCGGGATACCCGGCTTCCTCCGCAGGTCGATCGATATCGCCAAGGCGGGCGTCTACAACCTTCGTATCCATCATGACCGCGTGCTGATGCCCCTCATCGAGCAGTGGGGGATCGCCTCGATGGAGGGTCTCTCGGCCAAGGCCAGCGAGCTTCAGGACAAGCTCATGGAACTGCCCGCGCAGATCATGGCCAAGGCCGAGCGCTTCGAAGCCCGTTTCGCTGACACGCCGAAAGTGCAGGCTGCTTTCTGAGGCCGCGGGCCAGGTGAGGGTTGATCGACAGGCCCGGTAGCCTTAGACCGGTGAGATCCCGCCACCTTGTCGTTGCTATGGCCGCGCTCGTTCTCGGTGCGTGTACTCCGTCGGCGTCGACGACGACCACTGGCACCACCACCGATTCGACGACCACTTCGTCGGCGGTTGCGTCCACCACCTCGAGCGAAACGACTTTGACGACGCTCCCGGCGGGAACGGAAGAACTTCCTGAGAGTCTCCGGGCGGAGATCGCCCGGTTGATCCCGGTCGCCGAGGAGCTTCGTGGCCTCGAGTTTCTGTCCGCCCCCCAGGTAACCGTTCTGACTCCCGACGAGTTGGAGACCAGGGTCGTCGATCAGTTGCTGGAGGATTACGTAGATCACGAGGTCGACGAGGCCCTGTACCGGCTTCTTGGACTGGTGCCCGCCGACTTCGAATTGCTCGAAACCATCCTCTCCCTGTATGGCGAAGCAGTGGCCGGCTACTACGACGGCGACACCAGCGAACTCGTCGTCACGGCCACCCAGGATGAATTCAGTCCACTCGAAGAAGCGACGATCGTCCATGAGTTGACTCACGCCCTGACCGACCAGGTTCTCGAGTTCAACGACCGCTACAACCAGTTGTTCGACGATCAGCGATATGACGAGGCGGCTGCTTTCCAGGGGCTGATCGAAGGCGACGCCAGCCTGGTCGAACTGCTCTACGTTCAGCAGCTGGACGCCGACGCCCAGCAGGAGTTCCTCGAGGAGGCCTTTGACGTCGACATGACGGTGTTCGACCAGGTACCGCCGTTCATGCAGGACAGCCTCACCTTCCCGTACGACACGGGTTTCACCTTCGTTCAACATCTTTACTCGGAGGGCGGGTTCGCAGCCGTCGACGATGCGTACGCCAATCCACCGTTGTCGAGCGAGCAGGTCATCTGGCCCGAGGACTATCCCGGAGACGTGCCCCTGGAGGTGGGCGTGCCTGCGGAGGAACTAACCGGCTACGAGATCAACGAGGATTCCACCTGGGGTGAGCTCGGGTTCCGCCTCATGTTCGATCAGGTCCTCGGGGGAAGCGATGTCGCAACCGCAGGATGGGGCGGCGACGCCTATCGCATCTACTGGGACGGAACCAACGTTGTCTTGGTGATGGTCTTCCAGGGTGACACCGTTAGCGATGCAGTCGAGTTGAGCCAGGCTCTCAGCGAGTACATCGGCATTGGCATGGATCTAACCGACGCCGTCGCCGAGCAGGATTCGCTCACCTACACCGGGGATCGTTATGCGTTCGTGTCGACTGCCGGAGACAGGGTGCTCTTCATCGCCGCCAGCGACCCGGGGGCGGGTCCAACCGTCAGAGGTTGGTTTCCCGAGTTCTAGACAGGACTTCCTCATAGAGCATCCGGCGAGGTACTCCGGACCTCTGGGCAACCGAGCGGACCGCGTCGCTCATCGGAGCGCCGGCGTCGATCCCGGCCAGAACGGCGGCGACACTCGCCTCGAGATCGGGTTCGGCCGGATCGGCCCCTCCCAAAACCAGGGTGAACTCGCCGAGAATCTCTCGTGCGGCCCATACCTCGCCCGCAGCCGCCGGAGTGCTCCATTGGATCTCCTCGAACAACTTGGTCAACTCGCGAGCGATACAGAGCGGTCGATCGGGTGCGATCGAGGCGAGGTCGGTGAGGTCGTCGATCAGTTGGTGGGGGGCGACGAACAACACTGCGGTCCTGGTTTCCGTGGCCAGGGACCGCAATCGCCGGTCTCGCTCGGGCCCCTTCTTCGGAAGGAAGCCTTCGAAGACGAACCTTTCGCTGGGTAAACCGCTCACCGACAACGCGGCAGTGACCGCACTCGGACCGGGCACGACGGTTATGGCCGCCCCCGATTCACGTGCCGCACCTACGGCCGATACTCCGGGGTCGGATATCGCCGGGGTGCCGGCATCAGTGATCAGGGCGATGGTCTTTCCTTCTTGGAGGAGGCCGACCAGTTCGATCGAACGACGATCCTCGTTTCCGGCGAAATAGGAACGAA
>DATEEG010000077.1:0-2022 GCA_035281305.1 Acidimicrobiia bacterium
CGATGGACGGGTTGCAGAGGGCAGCCGCCTCGAAGGAGTACTCCTGTGTGAAATAGGCGCCGATCAGCGATCGAATGTCCCCTTCGACCGAGTGCAAACGAGGGCTATGTGGAAGCGCTTGTAGAAAGTGCTCCTCCCACCGCGCTTCGAGATCGCGATGGCGGTGACCAAATAGCTCTCGCGCCTGAGCCAGTCGTTCCGTGACCTCGTGCGAAGGCAGCGCGAGGACCCGTTCCACGATCTGGTCGACCCTGGATCCGCCGAGGGCATCCAGAGTCCCGACGAATCCCGGAATGAAGGGGCGAGCCACCACCCGCCGGGAGCTGGGACCGATCGAAACGCCAGACCGCTTTAAGTTCAACATTCACCGGCTCCCGGCTTGGAAACTGACCGAATCGCCCTCGACCACAGTCCCATGGTGCCAAAGACGGGACCGCGATTGGTTCTTTTCGGCTTCCCGGCCGGGCAACCAAAGTGACGATCTGAGTCGGGAACGTGCGCCGTGACCCCGGGTCAGACTCGCTGGACGCCTGCGTCCGCGCACGACATCGCGGCGACCGCCGCCAACGTAGATTCCGCCCCGCGATTGAGGTTCGGACCGCTCGCCGTAAGACCGTCGAAGCCGGCTCCGGTGTCGGGGTCGACCATCATTTGACCTGTGTCGTTCATCCCCAGAAACCAGCATCTGGCTCGTTCGGCGACGTCGAGCCACTGCGGCCCGTCCAGCGAGGCGGCGACCGAGGCAGCATCGATCATCGCCCATGCTTCCAGCGGTTGCTGATCGAACCCGGGCCCAAGATCGGCCTGGCTGCGACCGGCGACCGGAGTCCACGAGAAGTGGCCATCGCTGGTCTCGATCTCGACCAGCCAGGCGAGGAGGGCGAGTCCTGCTTCGATGAGGCGATCGTCCGCGAGAACCGTTCCCGCTGCCATCAATGCTTCGGGGTAACGGGCGTTGTCGTAAGTCAACCTCGGCTCCGGCCACATCCAGGGACCCGGAACGGGCCCCCCGAGTTGGCGGGTCCATCTTCTGATCTGGTTGGCAAGGTCGGCCGATTCCTCGACTCCGGCCATCTCAACCGCTCCGAGCAGGGCATAGACGATCGACCGCGAGTGGGGACTTTCCAAGCGGTAGTTCGACCAGAAGAGCTTGTACGCGTCCTCCTTGAGGTCGGCATCGAATGAGCGGGCGGCCAGGGTGCCAAGTCCCCAAAGGGCCCGTCCATAGCTGTCGTCCGAGCCCCGGCTATCGAGCCAGCGACGTGCATATGACAGACGATTCCGGAAACCGTGCTCATCCGGAATCGACGCTCGCTGGAGATACGACAGGCCCAGCCGGCACAGGCGGAGGGCCGCCTTTTCGATCTCGGCGGTGCCCAGGCCACGCACATCGGCCCGTGCCAGCACCGTCAGCAGTCTGCCGTTGTCGTCGGTCGTATACCCGCACTCGCGCCGCGGCGTGGCCAGGCGAGCGTGCTCGAGCAACCCGACCCCATCGCTGAGAGTCTCGAGGTGATGAAGGTTCAGGAAAGGTGTGATCATGCGGCCCCGGCCGTCGCCCCCACCCGGGCCATCAACGACTCGTAGTCCGCAGCGACGCTCAACCACGAAAGGGAAGGCCGGATCCGGTCGATCGCCTGCTTGGCGGTGGCGACCGCTTCCGGGTCCGTCAGATAGAGCTCGATGGCCTCGGCGATGGCGATCGGATCGTCATGGCAAACCAACCGCCCGGCGCCGGAACCCAGAAGTTCGACGGCATGGGGAAACCTGGTGGCCACCACCGGCACGCCGGCACCGATTGCTTCGACCAGGGCCCCCGAGGTCACCTGCTCACGGCTTTCGTAAGGCAGGAGACACACATCCGCTACTCCCCGCAAGGAAGCCAAGTCAGAGGTGGTCAAGTAGCGGTTGATGAAACGGACCATGCTGTCAACGCCAAGGTCGGAGGCCAAATCTGACAGTTGGCGCCGGTAACGCTCCCCCTGGCCCTTGAGGACATTGGGATGGGTCTGACCGGCGATC
>DATEEG010000078.1:0-2693 GCA_035281305.1 Acidimicrobiia bacterium
CCTTCCATCAGGCCCGCCCAGCCGTTCTCGACGCCGACCACCGTCGCTCCGGCCGCCGACGCACGTGTCACCACTCCCCGGATTGCGGCGTTGAGTCCCGGGCAGTCGCCACCTGCGGTCAGGAGTCCGATCGTCAACATAGGCAAAGCCTACGGTCGGTGAGCGTGCGGCGGAGTTCGGGACCGATCGAAAGGGTCGCCGCAACCTCGGATGAGAGGATCGGGCTACCGGTGTGGGGTAGGCGCGAGAGGAGTCTTCGGGGAAGGGACTAAGGCCCCTGGCGACGGAGTCGGGCCTCAGGCACATTCCGGGAGGAGCAATCCTGGAGGTCCCGATGCATGCAGTGATAGGTGATCGACTGGTCATTCGAGGTCATCACGTTGGCGATCCCGAGCGAGATGCCGAGATCCTCGATGTGGGCGATCACGGCGGTCCGCCGTACCGGGTGCGCTGGTCCGACGACGGCCATGAGGGTCTGATCTTCCCCGGCAGCGACGCTCTGATTCGGCATCCGGATGGCAGAAAACGGCGAGTGCCCAAGTCTTCCGGGTTCTGACGGCCGGAGGCGCCCAACGAGAGGCGACGACTCGGCCAAGGAGGTGACGACATGTTCAGAGCACGAAGAATCGTCGGGCCTCTCATGCTCGTGTTGTTAGGAGCTTGCTCAACCGCCCGGACACTGAATCTTGATGACGACGGGATGCGAATCGACTTGAAAGAAGGGGAGGAAGTCGAACTGGTGCTTCCCGGTAATCCGACCACCGGGTACACGTGGGTGGTAACCGAGGCGCCGTCGATATTGGAACAGGTAGCAGAGACCGAGTTTGTTGCGGAGTCGGATCTGATTGGCGCGGGTGGTGAGTTCCACTTTCGATTCAGGGCAATCGGACCGGGGACCGCACCGCTTGTCCTCGTGTATGAGCGTCCTTTCGAGGAGGTCGAACCTCTCGACGCCTTTGAGGTCGAAGTGACGGTGGGATAACGGCGGGGTCTTTCTGGCGATTTCTGCACAGGCCGGCCGACGGGACGCGGCCGGACAGCAATTCAAGTCCAAGAGGGAGGTGAGAACGATGGAACTGAAAGTGTGGACACCCTTCTTCAACATGGAGAAGGACATGCGGACGATGTTCGACAAGGTCCAGAAGGCGTTCGGCGAGACCACCTTTTTCGAGTTTCGGCCAACGACCGACATGGTCCGCGAGAACGGAACTCTGGTGGTGACCACGGAGCTTCCAGGCATCGATCCGGACAAAGACGTCGAAATCACAATTGAAGGCGATGTCCTCCTGATCAAGGGTTCGAAGACAGCTGAAAAGGAAGTCACCGACAAGGACCGCTATATGCACGAGCGGCATTTCGGTAACTTCGAGCGGCGGCTGCTTCTGCCCGATGGGGTGGAGTCCGAAATGATTGTGGCGACGTATGACAAGGGCGTCCTGACGGTCAAAGTGCCAATGCCTGCCGAGACCGAAGAGAAGCCCGTGAAGATCCCGATCAAGGCCGGTTGACCTGACGCTGTTAGATCGGGCACAGTGTGGTCCGGGTCATGTGGCCCGGACCACACTGGCATCCCGGCCGGTCACTGACCACTATGGACGAACGGCCCTTCCCTCTCCAGACGGTCGGCCGTACGTTCTGGGCGTGACCAGAGGAGTGCCCATGGAACGTTTCCACGATGTGATCCACGATCTTCGCCAGCCAACGCGCGACCTGAGGGCCGCCATCCCCGATGTCTGGGCTGGGTTCAGTGAAATGCATCAGGCCGCCATGGCCGACGGGACTCTGCCGGGGCGGATGAAGGAGTTGATTGCTTTGGCAATAGCGACGGCCAATGGTTGTGACGGATGCATCGCCTACCACGCCCGTGCTGCCGCGATCCGAGGGGCGACCGAATCTGAGGCGGCCGAAGCGCTTGGAGTCGCCTTGCTGATGGCAGGAGGACCTGCCTCGGTCGAAGCTCCGAGAGCGTTCGCGGCCTTTCGGGAGTTCCGGGCGGCCCTGGCTCCCGCCGCCGTTGGATGAGCGGTCAATCCGACCTGAGATAGGAATGAAGGTGAATCTCATGACAAATGCCCTCGCTCGACAAGCCGACGCCCTGCACCGGTTACAGGCGATAGGTGACTCAGCCGTTCCGATCCTCTCGGTGTACCTGAATCTTCTTCCGTTTCCAGGTGACACCGGATCCATCGGTGCACGGCTTCGGGACCACCTCAAGCCGCTCGAGAACATGGCCCAGGGCCTGGACCACGATGCCTCCCTTTCCCTCCGTCTGGGGATAGCCAGGGTCCTCGACCTGGCCCCGACCCTGGAAGGTCATCGCGGCCATGGGTGGGCGTTCTTCGTGTGCGACCAACTCGGCCTCGAGGAACAACTGATCGTGCCGCCGCGCTTGTGGGACTGCGCGATCGCCGGCCCGCGGCCCTACCTTCGTCCGCTGCGGGCGGCCCTCGACGAGTTCCGCCGGGTGGCGACGGTCGTGCTCGATGCTCGCCGAGCCGAGATCACGGTGTCCTATGCAGACGAGATCCTTGACCATCGCGTGCTGGAGGCGGAGATCGTTCGTAAAGCGAACCGCGGGGGCTGGCACGGCCTCGACGAACGCCGCAACCGTGGACACGCCGGGGAGGTTCGACATCGACTGGGGCGCGAGATCGCGGATACCCTTGCGATGCTGCGCGATGACGTCGGGATCG
>DATEEG010000079.1:0-5328 GCA_035281305.1 Acidimicrobiia bacterium
TCCGAGATGTCGTCGGGGAGCGGCCCCGAGTTGCCGATGCACGTGGTGCAGCCGTAGCCCACGATGTAGAAGCCGGTGGCTTCGAGGTGATCCAGCAATCCGGCCTTCTCGAGGTACTCGGTCACGACCTGGGAACCGGGCGCCAACGATGTCTTGACCCAGGGTTTGCGGGTGATTCCTTTCTCGACCGCGTTTCGAGCCACGAGTCCGGCGGCGATCATCACGTCGGGGTTGGAAGTGTTGGTGCAGGAAGTGATGGCAGCGATCACGACGTCGCCGTCGGTGAGCGTGAAGTCCCCGCTCGGACCGTTCACCTTTGCCTCGACCATCCCGCCCGAGCGCTCGTAGATGGAGACGGCCTGCTCGTTCCAGGTGGTCTTCATGTCGACCAGGTTTATGCGATCCTGGGGACGGCGAGGACCCGCCAATGCCGGCTGCACCGTCGACATGTCCAGTTCCAGGGTCGACGTGTAGACGATGTCGGTTCGATCCTCCCGCCAGAGGCCCTGATGTCGGTAGTACTGCTCGACCGTCGCCACCAGTTCCTCCGAACGCCCGGTGAACCGGAGGTACTCGAGCGTTTGGGCGTCGACGGGGAAGAAGCCAATCGTGGCTCCGTACTCGGGCGCCATGTTGGCGATGGTGGCCCTGTTCGCCACCGGCATGTCGTCGAGTCCCGGGCCGAAGAACTCGACGAACTTTCCGACAACTCCCTTGGCCCGCAACATTTCGGTGACCCGCAAAACCAGGTCGGTGGCCGTCGCGCCTTCACTGAGCCGTCCGGTCAGCCGGAACCCGATGACCTCGGGCAAAAGCATCGAAATCGGCTGCCCGAGCATCGCGGCTTCGGCTTCGATCCCACCGACACCCCAGCCGACCACGCCGAGGCCGTTGATCATCGTCGTGTGCGAGTCGGTGCCGACCAGGGAATCCGGGAACAGCCAGGTCCCATCGTCCCAGACGACATGAGCCAGGTATTCGAGGTTGACCTGATGGACGATCCCGGTGGCGGGCGGGACCACGCGGAAATTGGTGAAAGCACCCTGGCCCCACTTGAGGAACTCGTAGCGCTCCTGGTTGCGTTCGAACTCACGCCGGCTGTTGATCACCAGGGCGTCGGGGCTGTTGAAGGCGTCGACTTGGACCGAATGGTCGACGACGAGGTCCGATGCCACGCCGGGGTTGATCTTCAACGCCGCGGCGGTGTCGCCGGTCATCCGGACGATGGCAGAGCGCATGGCCGCCAGATCGACCACCGCGGGTACGCCCGTGAAGTCCTGCAGGACGACCCGTCCGGGGATGAATGGAATCTCGATGTCGCCGACCTGACGGGCGTCGTAGGCAGCGATTTTGTCCACATCCGATTGGTGGACGAGCCTCCCGTCGAGCTTTCGCAGGGCCGCCTCCAGCAGGACCCGGATGGAATAGGGCAGGCGCTCGATCCCCTCCAGGTCGGTCAGAGAGGCGATTCGGCGCTCACCGAGAGGGGTGTGGAGGGTCGTAGTGGACATTGGAAACGATTGTACTTTGCAGCCCCGGGTCGTCCCGCCGGCCGGCATCACGAAGCCGGTTCATCTTTAAGCGCAATCGAAAGAGTGCGAATTCTTTGAGGACAAGGCGGACATTCCGCCTTCCGCCTTACCGGCGAATCGACACCGGGACCTGGGTCACGCAGTCCTCGTTGAGCATCGTGTGCGGGATCACGACCGGCTGACAATCCTGGCGCAGAACACCCATGATTCCGGCGACCATGCCCCGGTCGAGAGAGCAGACGACTTCGGGATGGCCCGTAGCCGCCTCTCCGAACGGGCAGTGACTCGTGACCAGGCGCTGGCCTTCGAGATCGGCACTGACCTCGAAGCCGACGCCCCCCATCACCTTGGCCAGAGCCTGCACCGCCCCTTCGTATCCCGGATCGCCAGGAGTTCCAAGGGACTCGGCCAGTTCCCGGCCGTATTCGCGACCGATCTTCTCGGCCACCTCGGCGATCCCCTCCGGCCTGACATCATCGAGCACGCGGACCAGGAGCTCGACCAGCAGGTCGTAGCGGCGACCGGGATGGATCGAAACCGATTTGGAGGTCGCCTCGTAGCATTTGGCAGGCCGTCCAGCGCCCGGGCCGGTGCGGCCATTGCGGCGCTGGTGGGTGATGCGGACGTAACCCTCTTCGGCCAGCTTGTCGAGATGATGACGGGCGACGTTGGGATGGATGGCGAAGAGTTCGGCTATCAGTCCGCTCGTGACGGGCTCGGCCGATTGCCGAACCGCCAGATAGATGCCGCGACGGGTTGGATCACCCAACGCCGCCGCCAGGTCGCCGATGCTCCGGTCGAGACCGCTCGAATCGATCGAGGAAAGGCTCATCTCCACTCGAAACTATAGTGACCGGGCCCTTCTAGCCACTATCTGCGTAGGGGATACAGTGCCGGTTTCGGATGACCAAAGACGCGCTCTCGAGGCGGTGATCGACCCGCTCTTGGGGCGCAGCATCGGGGAGCTGGGAATGCTGGCCGGAGCCGAAAAGGGCAAGCTGTCCGGCCTCAAGGTCCAGGTTTCCCTTCCGGTGCCCAACTATCCGTATGAGGGAGAACTACGCCGGCGCATCGCGTCAACGGTCGCCGAACGGGTGACGGTCGAGACCGGGGTCATGGGTGATGACGCCCGCACGGCCATGATGACCCGCCTGCGCGATTCCGGCGGCCCCAGGGTCGGACAAACCGGCTCGCCCACCAGGGTTATTGCAGTCTCTTCGGGCAAGGGGGGCGTCGGGAAGTCTTCGGTGACCACCAACCTCGCCGTCGCGCTGAGCCGGTTGGGTAAGACGGTGGGCGTAATCGACGCCGACATCTGGGGTTTTTCGATTCCGAAGATGCTCGGCATCACCGACGGGCCGGTCGTCATCGACCAGTCGATCATCCCGCCGACGGCTTATGGGATCAAAGCCATGTCGATGGATTACTTCGTGCCGGAAGACAAGGCGGTGGTTTGGCGGGGACCGATGCTCCATAAGGCGATCGAGCAATTCCTCACCGATGTCTTCTGGGACTCCCCTGACTATCTCATCGTCGACATGCCGCCCGGGACGGGTGACATCGCAATTTCGATGAGCCAGTTCCTGCCGCGCGCCCAGGTCTTGCTGGTCACCACTCCCCAGCCGACCGCGCAGAGAGTTGCCCGGCGAGCCGCCCTCATGGCCGACACCGTCAACCAGGAGGTGATCGGAGTCGTCGAGAACATGAGTTGGTTCACGGCCGACGATGGCAAACGCTATGAGATATTCGGCCGCGGCGGCGGGCAGGCCCTCGCCGACGAGGTCGGAGTTCCGCTCTTCGGCCAGGTACCGCTGCTACCGGCCATGCGGGAAGGGGCCGATGTGGGTCTGCCGGTAGCCCTGGCCGCACCGGGCAGCGAGGCTGCGACTGCCTTCGATCTGATCGCCGCCGAGATCGAAAAGCGAAAGCCGCGGGTGCGAAGCCACCCGCAGTTGGTGATCAACTCCTAGTCGACTCGGCGACGAAGATGCCGAAACCGGCCAACGCTGCCAGCAGGAAGAACACCAGGACGGCCACACCCAGGGCCAGCAGGCAAGTCCCGATGATGCCGGTGATTCTGCCCGCCTGGGCCATGCTCAGCCCTTCCGGCGAACGGCGTCCCTCGGCGATCGCCCGCAATTCGTTGTTTCCCATCTTCCACGCGAATGGACCGAGCAGCTGGCACAGCACGATCGAGAGAATTCCCAGGACCAGCGCAGTGACGGCCTGAGCTTGCTCCGGATAGGGACCCTGGCCCGGGGATGGCATCGGATTCTGTTGTGCGTCTGTCATGGATGTCTCCTAAACCGGTGGCAGGGTTCCGCTCGCCAGCCTCGCAAGCCAAACCGCCATCAACAACGTTGCCAAAACTACCAATCCGCCGGTCAACAACGCCGGCCTGGGCTTGCTCCAACCTCGGAGCCTTCTTCCGAATGCCCACACGACCGCGACGATGCCGAGGATCACGACGAGGGGAGCCAGGGGGTGATAGCCGACGGATCGCTCGAGGTCTCCCCGGAACAGCCATGCAATCGCCCGGCTCATGCCGCAACCGGGACAGGCCACTCCGGTCAGGAGGGCCATCGGACAGATGGTCAGTCCGTCATCGCTCGGACTGGCCATGGTCATCACGCCCAGGGCGGCGGCGGGAACCACTGCCAGCCAGTGCAAATGCTGCCTGGCGGATAGCCCGTGGCTCGGCGTGCTGACGGTCATCCGGGGAAGTTGTCGATGAAGGGCATGGTCAGGGACCCGGCAATCGCCAGAATCCCGAAGATGATGCCGACGGCCGAGAGGGCAACGCCCACGATTCCGCAGATGCGTCCGGCGTTGGCGTTGCCCCGGTTCTCGGGGGGCCGCCTCCCCTCGTCGATTGCCTTCAACTCGTTGTTGCCCATGATCCAGGCGGCTATGCCCAGCAGCCCGCAGCAGACGATGCTGAGGATGCCCAGCACAAGGATGGTCGTGGCCTGGCTTTGCTCCGGATACGCGCTTTGCGCCGGGACGGTCATGGTGGTGTTGTCTCCCTCTCGATTCTGGCGGTGAGCCTAGGGCTCAGATCGAGGCGAGGCCCGAACGGAAGCCCTCCACCATTTCGTCGACGTCGGTGTCGGTGAAGATGAGCGGTGGGGAGATCTGAAGGCCGTTGCCGGCGATGGCCCGGGTTATGACGCCCGCCTTGCGGACGGCGATGGCAGCCCTGGGCGCCAGGGTTGCATCCGTGGGGTCGAGCTGGAGGGCGGCCATCGCGCCGGTGCCACCTCGCGCTGATACGGCCGGGCCCACTCCCACCAGGCCTTTCACCGCCTCGTGCAGAAGGCCTTCGAGTTGCAGGGCGCGGTCGAAGACTCCCTCCTGCGTGTAAATCCCGGTGACGGCCAACCCGGCCGCGCAGGCGGCGGCGTGCCCGGAGTAGGTGTAGCCATGCCTCCAGATCACCCCGGGCTGGTCGTAGAACGGAGCCGCCACCTTCGATGAAGCGATGACCCCTCCCAAGGGCTGATATCCGGCGGTGACTCCTTTGGCAAAGAGGATCAAGTCTGGTTCGAGGCCAAAGCGATTGGCGGCAAACCAATCACCCATCCGGCCGAATCCGGTGATCACTTCGTCGCTGATGAACAGGCCCCCGGCGGCGCGCACCAGGTCGCGCACGTTCAGCAAGTAGTCGGCCGGCACCGGACGCACACCGCCGGCTCCGATCACCGGTTCGCAGAAAATTGCGGCGATGCGTTCGGCACCGGCATGGTCGATCGCCTTTGCGACTGCTTCGACGTCGTCATGAGGAACGAACACGACG
>DATEEG010000080.1:0-10569 GCA_035281305.1 Acidimicrobiia bacterium
GTCGAGGCCCCCGCCGGAGAGGCGCTGCTGCGATGGTGAGCCCGACGTCCCCGCATCCGGTGATCCGCACGCCCGATCAGCGGATCCGGGTGTTCGTCAGCTCGACCCTGCGCGAGCTCGCCGACGAGCGTCGGGCGGTCAAGGCCGCCATCGAGCGCATGCGCCTCGCACCCGTCATGTTCGAGCTCGGCGCCCGGCCCCACCCGCCCGGCGACCTGTACCGTGCGTACCTCGCCCAAAGCCAGGTGTTCGTCGGCCTCTACTGGCAGAGCTACGGCTGGATAGCCCCGGGGGAGTCGATCTCTGGGATCGATGACGAGTGGCGGCTGTCCGGCGCACTGCCTCGGCTCATCTATGTGAAGGAGCCAGCGCCCGAGCGTGATCCCCAGTTGGAAGAGATGCTCGACCGGATGCGGTCCGATGGGGGCGTCTCCTACAAGCAGTTCCGTTCTGCGGGGGAACTCGCCGAATTGCTGGTAGATGACCTGGCGCTCCTGCTTAGCGAGCGATTCGTTGGCCCCTCCGAAGATCGTACCGGCCAGGCCGCTCCTCCCCGGCTTCCGTCCGGGACCGTCACCTTCCTCATCAGCGATCTCGCCGACTCGACCGGACTGCTCGAACGTCACGGTGACGACTACGTCGGCCTGCTCCGAATCTATCGGGGGCTGGTTAGCTCGGCTGTCGCAGCCGGAGGCGGCGTCGTGGTCGAGTCCGAAGGGGATGGCCTCCTATCGGTTTTTCCCGAGGCAAACCGGGCTGTCCAGGCGGCGGTTGCGATTGCCACGGAGATGCCTGCCCAGAGCTGGCCCGGGCACGAGGAGGTTCAGACCAGGATCGGTTTGCACACGGGCAGCGTCCAGGTCCTCGGGAACGGATACGTCGGGATCGAGCTTCATCGGGCCTTCCGTATCGCCTCTGCGGCCAATGCCGGCCAGATCCTTCTGAGCAAGACCACCAGGGGACTGGTCGAAGGCACGATCGTCGACCAGGGCTGGCGAACGGTCGACCTGGGCAGCTTTGCTCTCAAAGGTCTGTCGCACACCGAGAACATCATCCAGCTGTCGGCACCTGGCCTGCCTGACAGCTATCCCCCTCTTCGCGCTCGGGCGGCTCATAACGTGCATCTCCCCGTCCAATTGACCAGCTTGATCGGTCGGGAGAGTGACGTGAAGGACCTGGTCGGCACGATGTCCAGCCCGGGTGTGCGCCTGGTCAGCCTCACGGGACCCGGTGGGATCGGAAAGACGCGGCTTGCGCTGGCGGCCGGCGAGGAGCTGGCTCCGGACTATCCAGACGGGGTCTACTTTGTTTCCCTGGCGTCCGTGACTGATCCCGAGATGGTGATTCCGGCGGTGGCGGCGGCGGTCGGGGTGCCCTCGGAGGCTCCGGGCAACGCATTGGAACTCGCGGTCGACTTCCTGGGTTCGCGGCAGGCCCTTCTGATCATTGACAACTTTGAACAGGTAAGGAGCGCGGGCCCGAAGATCGTCGCCCTTCTGGCGCGTTGTCCGGGCGTCGACCTGCTCGTCACCACCCGCCTCGCGCTCCGGGTCAGCGGTGAGAACGAGTACCCAGTTCAGCCTCTCGACCTTCCCGGTCGTCGCGGCGCCGAGGATTCACCGGCGGTAAGACTCTTCGTCGAACGGGCCAAGGCCGTCCGTCCCGACTTCGAGCTGACGCCCGAAAACGTGGCAGTAGTCGGATCGATCTGCCGGGCTCTCGACGGTCTTCCCCTCGCCATAGAACTCGCCGCGGCGCGAACCCGTTTCTTCCAGCCGGCGGCGGTCCTGGAGCGCCTCACTCGCCGCCTCGACCTCCTCACCGGCGGCCCTACCGACGCCCCTGATCGCCATCGAACCTTGCGGGCGGCCATTCAGTGGAGCGTCGAACTCCTCACCCCGGTCGAGAAGCGGTTTTTCATCCGGCTCGGAGTGTTCTCGGAAGGTGCCAGCTTCGAAGCCGCGCAGGAGATCTGTGCAGCCGAACTAGGCGATGCGTTGGCCCTGCTGGAGGTACTCGCCGACCAAAGCCTCGTTCGTATCGGAAGCGGACCGGAGGGAGAGCCCCGTGTCGAGATGCTGGCGACGCTGGCCGAGTTCGCCCGGGAATCGCTTGAAGCTTCCGGGGAATTCACCGAGATGCGCGATCGCCATGCCCGCTTCTTTGTGTCTTTCGCCAACCGCATCGGGCCGAGGTTGCGAGGCTCCGACCAAAAGCGAGCGCTTGTCATCTGCGACCACGAGTCGTCCAACCTCAAGGCCGCGAGCCTCTGGTTGCTCGACCGCGGCCATTACGACGATCTGATGCAGATCACGATCGGGGTATGGCCCTTTCTGTGGCTGCGAGCCCACACCCGCGAGTCCAGCCAATGGCTGCAAAGAGTGCCGGTGGAACAGATCGAATCGGGAGTTGCCCGTGGTTGGTACCTCACGCTTCGGGGTGCCGGGGCCATGGAGATGGGCGACTATGAGCCGGCGCTGGCGATGGCTACTTCTGCCATCGTCGAGTTCGCCGAGGCCGGTGACCAAACCGGCCTGGCCTGGGCCCACCTGATCCGGGCAGGATCACTCCCTGCTTTCGAGTTCGGGGCGGAGGTCGACACCATCATCGGTCACGTCACCGATGCCGTAACCCTGTTCCGAAGGATCGGGGATACCTGGGGTGAGGCCTATTCCTACAGCTACTTGAGCTCGGCGGCAATCCTGCAGGGACGCATTGCCGAGGGCCTCGAGTATTTGCAGCGTTGTCTCGACCTCAGCCTCAGTCTGCAGAGCGATGCGCTGGTCGGACAGGCCTACACATTTCTTGCGTTCGGCCAGATGGTCGCAGGGGATTTGGGAGGAGCCCGCCGCAGCCTGGCTGAGGCTTTGACGGTCCTGAGAACGGGTGATCTGCTCGAGGGCCTGGCGTACTGTCTGGAGATGCTTTCGGGTCTCTTGTTGGCGGAGGGCCGTCAGATGCAAGCGGCCACCATCTACGGGGCGGCCGCCCAAATCCGGGAGCTGATCGGCCTCGAACCCTGGGCCATGATCCGCCCGTTCGTCGACAGTCTCGCCGTTACCGCCGGGTCAACCCCCGAGAGCCAGGCTGCTCTGGCTGCCGGACGACAGCTCAGCCTGGAAGCAACCATCGACCTGGCGATGGACCTCCTTGCCGTGCCAGCACGGCCTGACTAGTCCGCGAGGGCGTATCGGATCCCTGCCTGTGCCTGGACTCCGTCCGCGCCGATGAATTCTCAATGCTCTCTTCACTTCTCGACATCCTCATGCCCGAACGGGCCATTGAACGACATCAGGAGACACTAAGACGGGGTCTGATTCGTCTCCAGAAGCCGCTTCCCAGCGACTCCGACCCCATCAACCGGCGGGTTCCCGTCCCGGCCAGGAATTAGGGCAGGGGCGCCGGCATAGGGCCGGTACGCCCGTCAGCCACAGCATTTATCGCGACCTCGCACCCTGGAATGATCCGGGGCAGAGCCTTGGTACGGCACTGATACGCTCAGGGCTCGGATAGGGACGTCCCCGATTCCGCAAACACTCTCCACCTGACAGGATTTCCCTCCAGTGGCTCCCATTGTCATCACCGAATCGCTCACGCACGCCTACAACGCCGAGGTTGTGGCGCTGCGCGATTTCAACCTCGTGATCGAGGCGGGGGTCACCGGATTGGTCGGGGCCAACGGGGCGGGCAAGACGACCTTCCTTCGGATCCTTTTGGGACTGGTCCACCCGACCGGCGGCAAGGTGACCGTGCTCGGCGATGATGCCATCGCGGACCCGCTGGCGGTTCGGGCCCGGGTGGGCTACATGCCCGAAAACAACTGCCTGCCCAAGGACCAGACGGCCGCGGACTTCGTTGCCTACACCGCCGAGATGGCCGGGCTTCCTACCGCTGACGCCCGCCGCCGGGCTTCGGAGACTTTGTTCCTGGTGGGGTTGGAAGAGGAGAGGTTTCGTTTTCTCGGCGACTTTTCCACCGGCATGGCGCAGCGGGTCAAGCTGGCCCAGGCCATCGTCCACGGACCCGAACTGGTCCTTCTCGACGAGCCCGCCTCCGGGCTCGATCCGGCCGGCCGCGAGCAGATGCTCGAGATCATCAGACGCCTCGGCAGCTTCGGAATCAATGTCATCTTCTCCTCTCATCTGCTGGGCGACATCGAACAGACCTGTGACGCGGTCGTGATGATCGATGGTGGCCACTTGATCCGGTCGGGTCCGGTGTCGAGCGCTGCCGAGACCGCAGTCGTCGTGGTCGACGTTTTGGGCGACGCCGCAACTCTCGTGAACGGTCTCTCGGCTGGCGGGGTCGAAGCCCAGGTTCTCGCCGAGCACCGCTTCAGCTTCACCATCGCGGCCGACGAGGACTATGACCGGGTTCGTGACGCTGCTGCCGAACTGGGAATGGGCATCTTCCGGATGGCCCCGATCTCGCACACCCTCGAAGACGAGTTCCTGGTCATCGCCCGAAAGAACGAATCGTGACGGCGGGGGATCGAAGCGGATCTTCGGGGGTGAGCGACGCGGTCATCTACGACCGCGGCTACCGGTCTTACGAAGGCGAACGGCGGGGACGCGGGGCAATTCGCCGGGCCATCGCCCGGGATGGGATCCGACGCATCTTGGGGCTTCGCCGCAAGGCCCGGCGGAAGATCCTGCCGTGGAGCCTCTTGGTCATCGGAGTGGTGATGGCGGCCGTGATCATCGGACTCCACTTCGTGGCGGGTTCGATCGCCGCGGGCATAGAGGAAGGGCTCCCTAGCTATCCCAACCTCTTCGATCTCTATTCACGGGTCGCGCTCCTATTCATCGCCGTCACGGGCCCGGAGTTGCTCATCCCCGACCGGACCCAGGGGGTGTTGTCCGTCTACTTCTCCCGCCCCATGCGGGTTCGCGATTACCTGGCCGGCAAGGTCTACGCGTATCTGACGGTGGCCGGTGCAATCTATGTCGTTCCGCAAATTCTGCTGCACCTGGGTCTGGCCGGGTTGAGCGACGACGGATTCCTCTCCTACCTCGGTGCCAATCTTGATGTCCTCTGGAAGGTCCCGGTCGTGGCGCTTGGGTTTCTCGCCGTTCACGGCGGACTCCTGGCCATTCTCTCGAGCCTCATCGATCGGACCGGCTTTGCCGCCGCCGCCTACCTGGCGATCCTCACCGCAGGCAACGGCATCGCCGGTGTCATCGCCGATGCCGAGTTCCCGGGGTCCCGCTTCGTCGCATTGCTGGCCCTCGACGACCACGCCCGGTACGTGCGGGACTGGGTATTCGACGTCTCCCTGGGGCTCTATCGACCGGAGGAGTCGGGTTTCGAGCCCTGGGTGTCAGCGGTGGCGATTGCGCTCGTCGCCGTGTTCGGCTCCTGGTTCGCCTACTGGCGATATCGGAAGCAAGCATGACCGCCACGGTCGAAGCTCGTGGCCTCTCCAAATGGTTCGGCCAGAAGGTTGCGGTATCCGAAATCGACGTCGAGTTCGAACCGGGCATCACCGGTCTCCTCGGACCCAACGGGGCCGGCAAGACAACCCTTCTGCGTCTCTTCACCGGCCTGCAAACACCATCGCAGGGAACTGTCCACATCCATGGAGTGGATCCCAGGGCTGACCAAGCCATATACAGCCGGGTGGCGATGGTGCCCGAGGACGAGGCGGTGTACGCCAACCTCACCGCTCGTCAGTTCGTCGACCTCAATGCGGGTCTGGCCCGCGTCAAAGACCGATCGAAAGCCGTCGAGGCGGCGCTGGCCGAGGTTGATCTGACCGATGTCGGACATCGGAAGCTCGAAGGCTATTCGAAGGGCATGCGCCAACGGGCCAAGGTTGCTGCGGCCCTGGTGGGCGGACCTGATGTTCTGTTCCTCGACGAGCCCCTCAACGGAGCCGACCCGGTGCAGCGGGCCCACCTCATCGACCTGTTCCGACGCTTGGGAGACCAAGGCCGAACCGTGATCGTGTCATCTCACGTGCTTGCCGAGGTGGAGCGGATGGCCGACCGGGTGATCGCAATGGTGGACGGTCGCCTGGCCGCCGAGGGAACCGTGGCGTCGCTGCGAGCTCTCATGACCGACAAGCCGCGCCTGGTCAGGATCATCAGCGATCACCCTCGCGATCTTGGCTCTCTTCTGCTTCGCAACGAGAAGGTCGCGGGACTTCGAATCGATGGGCAAACGGTCGAAGTGTCAACCTCGGATGCCGGTGCTCTCGCCATGGCGCTCCCCGGAGCCGCTCGCGACGCCGGCATCAGGATTCGGCAGATACTTCCGGCCGACGAGTCTCTCGAGAGCGTGTTCCGATATCTGGTGGAGGGGCGATGATCGACCTCCGTCTGGTCCGCCACTTCGTTCGTCAACTCGCCCGTGGCAAACGCTTCTGGGGAATGGCGGCTTTGGCGTCGGTGGCGGGCTTCATCGCCTGGATTTCGAGCATCGACGAAACCGACCAGGACATCGCTGAGATATTCCACATCGTCACGGCGACGGTGGCGGGGGCGACGATCTCGATCGCTTTCCTGGTGATCGGGGCGGCGACCCTTCGTGACGAGCGCGACGCCGGGACGCTGCCTTTCATATTCATGAAGCCCATTGCCCGTTGGCGCTGGGCAACGTCGGCTTGGGCCGCGGCTGCAGTCGTTTCGTTTGCAGCCGGTGTGGTCGGGTGGTTGGTCGGGTTCCTGGCGATGGGCATCACGACCGGTTCGTGGACCCTGGCGATACCGGCTCTGGGTCTGTATGCCGCCGCGGCCGTTGGCTACACGGCCGTGTTCGTTCCCCTCGGATATCTGTTCACGCGCGCCATCCTGGTCGGCCTGGCATATGTGTTCGTGTGGGAGGGGATCATTACGACGTTCGTTACGGGTCTGTCCGCCTCCTCGGTGTGGCGCACCGCGATGTCGGTCTATGCCGATCTGACACTCCTGCCCGGGGACGCTCTCGACGCGCTCGGCCCCGTCGCGCCCGGTGCCGGCGGGGGAGTGCTGAAACTGGCTGGAACGGTGGTCGTCGGCGTGGGTGTCCTGACCTGGGCCCTCCGGCGCCGCGACGCCCTCTAACTCGAAACCTAATGCTATGTGCCGCGCTTTCCGCCGGAAATTGCATTCAGATTCGGGAGCACCGCCTAGCCCAGGTAGCCGGCCGCCTGGCAGTCTTCGATCAGAGACTCGAGTGCCTCGGGGTGTCGGACGCCCTCGAAACCCTGAACGATGATCCGTTCAACCCCGACCTCTTCATATTCGTGAAATCGACGCTGACGCTGGGCGCCGGGAGCGGCGGCAGGCTCGCCCCAGATGTGGACTGACACCGCCAGTGTGGCGGGGTCGCGATCGATCTCCTCGCACCGTTGGGCGATGACAGGCAGCGCTTTGGCCACCGCTTCCGGCATCAGCGCGTCGAGGTTCAGTTCGTCGGCGAACCTGGCGGCGAGGCGCCAGGTCACCTTGGGACCGTTCCCGCCTACCACCACGGGGATCCGGTCGTTGAAGCTCTTGGGCTCGTGAATGGCGTCATTCACGTGCGAGTATCGGCCCTGGTAGGTGGCGTGGCCCGGTTGCATCATCCGCGTGATGACCTCGAGATGGTCTTTCAGGATCGCCAGTCGCTCACCGGCCGGCGGGAACCCGTAGCCGTAGGCAAGCCATTCGTCTTCCTTCCATCCGGCGCCGATGCCGAGGATGGCTCTCCCCCTGCTGACGACGTCGAGGGTCGAAATCATCTTGGCGGTCAGGGCGGCATTGCGATAGGCCGCGGCAAGAACCAGATGGCCCAGTTGGGCGCGCTTGGTGCACATGGCCAGCGCCGCCAGTTCCACGAATGGGTCGAAGACGATCGCGTCCTCGGGAGGTGGGTCGACTTGCATATGGTCGTAGAGCCACAACGATTCGAAGCCCGCTTCCTCCGCGCGTACGGCGATTGCCATCGTGCGGTCCCAGGCGGTGGCCGGATCGATGCCCAGATACTCGCGGTCACAGCCTTGAGGAAGGGTCAACCCGATCTTCATTTCACTCCTTCCGGAACCTGCCATAAGTGGTTTCCACCCTGTGGCGAACTTCCTCGACGATGCCGGTCGTAATCGGGCGGACATCGGCCACCGTGAACCAGAGCCCTGCCTCCCGGACGTAGGCCGGCAATGTGAGCATGGCCTCGGCGGCCTCCTCCCAGGTGACCCCCATGGCCTCCGGGCGAATGTCGACGCCCACTCGCAAGAGAGCAGCGAGCATCTCGTCGGGCTCGTTGTCCTGTAAAAGCGAGCCGAAGGCGATCCCGAGGCCGACGGGCTGACCGTGGATGAAGTGCTTCCCGGTCAACTTCTCGAGGTTGTAGAAGAAGAAGTGCTCGACGCCTTCGATGTGCCGGGGATTCCAGCCCGAGTCGTGGAAGGTGGCGCCTCCCCACCGGTGAGCCTCCATGAGGATGCGGATGCCGGTCTCGTTTACCTCGCGGATGTCGTCGAGGTGCCCAAGCACGGAATCGAGACGGGCCCGGGCGGCCTGCTGCATCGTGCGGTCGAACGGCCAGCGATCTTCGACCCGACCGAGCTCGTCGGCCAGGCGCCAATCGTGATGGGCTGTGTGATAGCAGAGAATGTCGCCGACGCCCGCGCGATTGAGGGCGCTCGGGGCGGACTTGATGACGTCGAAATCGACGTACACCGCCTCAGGTACCGCCCATCCCAGATACCGCACGTGTCCGTCGACCCGCAGCCCGGCTCGATGGCCGAACGGGGCGTTGACGGTCATCGAGGTGGGAACCTGGAAAAGGGGAAGCCGGCGGCGCCACGCAAGGTACTTGGCCACGTCGATCGCCCGACCTCCGCCGAGACCGATGACGGCGTTGACGGGAGGGAGCTCCGCCTCCACATTTGCCAACTCGGTGACGTCGAGCGTCCGCACCAGGTGAACGAGTGTCCCGGGATCGTCGAAGTAGCCCGAGAAGGCCGGCCACAGGTCTTCCATGGTGACCACGAGCCGGGGATGGTGGACGAAGTTGACCAGCTCCTCGACCAGCCCGCGTCCATAGACGGTGTGGAACTCGCTCACGCTGTTTCTCTGCCCTGGCAGGGTGAGGGGCTACCGTTGCCTCGCTCTCTGGGAGGGAAAGCTGTGGCCGCGGCAGCCCCGCCCCTGCATCGCCGACACCGGTCGAAAGCTCCCCCGGGGGTGGCTCTACCCCCGGAAGGAACCGGGACCGATGTCCCGCGGTCGCCGCCCGTCCGGCCCATGTTGGTCTGGATGACCGGTGCCGATTCGGGCTGCCACGGGATCTGGGGGAAAGTGGTCAGCATCACGCGTCGGTCCGCTCGTGGCGGGTCGCGTACCGCATGATGAGCTCTTCGGTTGCACTGGCCCGGTCGAGTTCAGCCGTGACCCGGCCTTCTCTCATCACGAGAACCCGGTCGCTGACCGCGAGGATCTCGGGGAGCTCGGAGGAGACCATGATGATGGCCACTCCTCGTCGGGCCAGGTCGGAGAGGAGCTGCCAGATCTCCCGCTTGGCCCCGACGTCCACGCCGCGGGTGGGTTCGTCGACGAGAAGGATCCGGCACTCGGCGTGGAGCCATTTCGAGAAGATGACCTTCTGCTGGTTTCCTCCCGAGAGGTTTCGAACCAGCGCAGCTGCGTCCGGCGTGCGGATCGCCAGCCGATTGATGAAGCCCTCGACGATTTTTCGCTCCTGGCGCCTGTTGATGATGCCCCCGAGGAAAGGGACCCTCCGGCCGGTGATGGCGGCGAGGCGAGTCAGGGTGGTGTTGAAATCGACCGCCTGCGCCAGCAGCAGGCCGTCCGCCTTGCGGTCTTCGGTCAGGAACCCGATTCCGAGGGCGATGGCGTCACGCGGGGACCGGATCGTCACCACCCTGTCGAAGATCTCGATCGTGCCTTGATCGATCGGATCTGCCCCGTGGATGGCGCGGAGGAGTTCGGTGCGGCCCGACCCGGCCAACCCGGCGATTCCGAGGATCTCGCCAGCTCGTACCGATAGGTCGATTCCGTGGAGCAGGCCGGTCCGGGTCAGTCCACGGGCGGTTAACGCCGTCGCTCCCCCTGGCCGGCTGCGATCGATGCGCTCGTCGGCCAGGTCGCGGCCGACCATCAATCGCACGAGATCATCCCCTGACAGGTCGGTGGTCGCGGCGGTCGTGACGACCTGGCCGTCTTTCATCACCGTGACGCGGTCGGTGATGTGGAACACTTCATTGAGGCGATGGGAGATGTAGACGAATGCAACTCCATTGGCGGCCAGGCGTCTCATGACGTCGAACAGTCCCTGTAGTTCCGAGTCGCCGAGGACGGCGGAGGGTTCGTCGAGCACGATCAAGCGAGCATCCCTCGAGAGGGCTCTGGCTATCTCGACCATCTGCTTGCGGGCCACGCTGAGCTGGCCGACCTTGGCCCGCGGATCGAGCGCCAGTCCGATCCGTCCGGATAACTCGCGCGTGTCCCGATCCAGACGGCGCCAGTCGATAGTTCGGACACGGGTCCTGGGCAAACGGCCCATGTATATGTTCTCTGCCGTAGTGAGATGCGGAGCCAGGGCCGGCTCCTGGTAGATCACGGCCACGCCACGATTGATCATCTCCTG
>DATEEG010000081.1:0-4392 GCA_035281305.1 Acidimicrobiia bacterium
CATGCCAACGTTCAGGCGCACTCAGGGGCTCAGGCCAACATGGGGGTGTACTTCTCTTTGATCAAGCCCGGCGACACGGTTCTCGGCATGCGCCTCGATCACGGGGGCCACCTCACCCACGGATCGCCGGTCAACTTCTCAGGTCTTTATTACCACTTCGTTGCCTACGGGGTCGACCCGGTTACCGAGGTCATCGATATGGACGAGGTGGAAAAGCTGGCCAAGGAGCACAGGCCCAAGATTCTGCTCGCCGGCTATTCGGCTTACAGCCGCACGCTCGAGTACGGGCGGTTCAGGGAGATCGCTGACGAAGTCGGTGCCATCTTCATGGTGGATTCAGCTCACTTCGTCGGACTGGTGGCAGGAAAGGCTTATCCGAGCCCGGTTCCTCACGCCGACGTGGTGACCGCCACCACCCACAAGGCGTTACGGGGCCCGCGGGGAGGGTTGATCCTCTGCCGGGAGGCCTTCGCCGCCGACATCGACAAGGCCGTGTTTCCCAACGCGCAGGGTGGTCCGATCATGAGTCAGGTGGCAGCCAAGGCGGTCTGTTTCCGAGAGGCCTCCACTCCCGAGTTCGCTGCCTATGCCCGCCAGATCGTCGCCAACGCCGCGGCGATGGCTGCCCGGATCCAGGAGGAAGGGGTGCGGGTCGTGTCGGGGGGGACGGACAATCACCTGTTCCTGATCGACCTGCGGTCCATCGACGCCGACCTCACCGGGAAGGAGGCGGCCCGCCTCCTCGATCAGGTGGGCATAACCCTCAACTTCAACACGATCCCCAACGACCCCCGCCCTCCCTATCGGGCGTCGGGATTGCGGATCGGGACGCCGGCGATGACCACTATGGGCATGAAAGAAGACCAGGCGGCCGAGATCGCCACTTTGATCACGAAGGCGCTTCGGGCCGGGGCCGGTGGCGAAGCGCTCGGGGCGGTCGAGGGGCGGGTTCGTGAACTGGCCTCGTCTTTTCCACCATATCCACGCGACTTCTCCGGGCATGTGTAGGGGAGAGACGCCAGACGGAAGTCGGAAGTCGGAATCCGGATGTCCGAACCCAGGTCAGTGCGCCTGAGCCTTCCCGGACATGCGTCTGGCGTCTGGCGTCTGGCGTCCCTCGCTCTGATCGGGGCTGCGTGCACCGCCGGTACAGCCGGAACGACCACAACACCGGTGACATCCACCGTTCCGACCACAACCATCGTCCGGACAGGGTGGGTGTGGGGAGTCGACGAGGTCGATCTTGGCGACGCGTACCTTCTGGGGCCTTGTGAGGGCGATGCCAACGAGATCGCCTGCATCACCAAAGACGGGGCGGTGATCGGGTCCGCGGAGAGTCTGACGCTCGACGCAGAAAGCTTCGAGGCCCTCGACGGTGTGGACGACCCGGTCGAGTCGATCGAGATCATCGCCGGCGACTATCTGTCTACCTTCGCCGAGGACCGCCAGAGCACATGCCCCGGTCTGGAGTTTCGAGAGCTCCGGCCGGTGGCTGCCAACATCGCCGGCGTCCCTGGTCTGCGGTACGGGTTTGAAGAGCGTGACGGTGGTCGGGTGGTCGAGAAAAACGTGATCTATGGCGTTCGGATCGAAAACACCATCAGTCTGTACAACCTTTCGGCGATCGCAGACGGCGCCTGTCTGAGCAATGAAGGTGAATTGACCGATCCGGCCGTTTTGGAAACCATCCTCGCGGGACTCGACGACGCGATGACACGACTCGAATCTGGCTAGGTTGCGCCGTGGCCATGGAACCGATAGACTTTGTGAAGCGATTCACAAGATGAAACCAAGAAGCTCCCTGGAATCGGAAGTCTCATCCTCAGCCGAAGGCTGGGTGGCAGGCGGAGCCTTTTTCGGATCGATCCTCTCGGGCACTTTGCTCGGATACCTGCTCGACGTGTGGCTGGGGACCGATCCCTGGTTCGTCGTCGTCGGAATTTTGCTTGGTTCGTACTCGGGCTTCGTCAGGATGTGGCACCTCTCCAAGCAGATGGAGAACGGCCCCAACAGCAGGGTCGGAGCCAGAAGCGGGCGCCGTGGGCAGTAATCCATTCCCGGGTTCTGTCATCCCGGTCGAAACCATCGTCGCCCGTCACATCGTCGCCCGGGCCGCATATCTGGCGCTGCCCTTGGTCGCCCTTTGTTGGTTTCTGAGAGGCCCGGCGGGCGCCTTGGCCGGAGCGCTCGGCCTCGTCATCGTCGTTCTGAACCTCTGGCTGGCCGGCAAGGTACTCAGCCTCGCGATGCGGGTGTCCCTCACCATGTATCATGCCGCCGCACTTGTCGGTTTCTTGCTCCGGATGGCCCTGATCGCCGGGACGATGTTGCTGGTGGTGCGTTTCGTTGAGATCGACAGACTTGCATTCGGAGTTTCGGCGGTGGTCAGCTACGTCGTGCTGATCGTTCTCGAAGCGGTTTCGATGATGCGGGATCAAGAAAGGAAACTGGATTGGACAGGTTGATTCTGGCCGCGCAGGAGCACCACTGCGACGTGGTCAACGAGGTGATCTGTGCCCCGGAGGATGTCAAGGACTGGTTCGAGTTTCTCGACCCGCTCTTCACCATCGGCCCGGTCAACTTCACCCGGGTCTCGTTCCTGATGATCCTGGCCGCGGCAGTGTCCGTGGCTTTGCTCTACTTCGGGCTGCGCCGCAACCGCCCGGTTCCCACCAAGTTCGAGGCTGCCATCCAAAGCCTGGTCGAGTTCGTTCGCGACGGCATCGCCCGGGACGTCATCGGCCCTGAAGGCACCAAGTACGTGCCGTACCTGCTTTCGATCTTCATGCTGATCCTCGTCGGCAATCTCTTCGAGGTCACTCCATTCATCAACTTCCCGATCACCGCGCGAATGGCACTCCCTGCCTTCCTCTCGATCATCACCTACCTCATATTCGTCGTCGTCGGTTTCCGGAAAAACGGCATCCACTACCTGACCGACGTCGCCTGGCCCAAGGCCGTCCCGATCGGATTGCGGTGGCTAGTCGGCCTCATCGAGGTCGTATCCACTTTCCTTCTCCGCCCGATCACGCTGGCAATCCGGTTGTTTGCCAATCTGGTGGCAGGCCACCTCATGCTGACTCTTCTGCTCGGATCGGGTGTCGCTTTCGTGCTGGCAGTAGGCGAGATCGGACCCAAGGCTGGAATCGGAGTGATCTGGTTCGCGGTCGGCATGGTCTTTTTCGCCTTCGAGATGTTCGTCGCAATCCTGCAGGCCTACATCTTCACTCTTCTGTCGGCGGTCTACATCCAAGCTTCGGTACATCCACAGCACTAGGAAGGGAATCCATGGAAGGCAATATCGAAGAACTCAAAGGCGCCATCGCCCTGATCGGCTACGGCCTGGGAGCCGTCGGCCCGGGAATCGGCATCGGCATCGTGGTAGGTAATGCCATCACCGCGATGGCCCGGCAACCCGAGATGGCCGGGACCATACGCGCCACCATGTTCCTCGGCGCCGCGCTGACCGAGGCCCTCGCCCTCATCGGTTTCGTTCTCTTCTTCATCGCCTAGGAGGTAGTCAATGTTCAGCCCTATGACGTTGGCAGTGTTGGCGCAGGAACACGAGGAAGCCACAACCTCCAACGTCTCCCTGGTGCTCCCGGAGACCAACGAACTCATCGCGGGCATCGTGGCCTTCGCCATCGTGTTCTTCTTCGTCTGGAAGTGGGCATTGCCCGCCATCAACCGGACGTTGGAGGCACGTCAGCAGGCAATCGTGGGACGACTGGACGACGCCGAGAAGGCCAAACTGGACGCCGAGAAGCTTCGGACCGACTACGAGCGCCAGCTAGCCGAGGCCCGGAACAAGGGCAACCAACTCATCGAAGACGCCCGCAAGACCGCCGAGCAGCTCAAGAACGATGTCGTCCAACGGGCCGAAGCCGAAGCACAAGGCATCCTGGCCAAAGCCCGGGAGGAAGCCGGAACCGAAAAGGCCCGGGCGATGGCAGAAGCACGCCAGGAAGTAGCAAACCTCACCGTCGACCTGGCCGAGAAGGTGGTCGGACAAAGCCTCGACCGTGAAACCCAGCTGGGGTTGGTCGAGCGTTACATCGCGGAGTTGGAGAGCAAGTAAGTGGACGTACGACATGTCGGCTGAATCGTCTGCGAACCGTCCGGAGGACGCGGCCCTGGACGGATATGGGGCGGCCATCTTCGAGGTCGCCAAGGCCGAAGGTCAGCTCGATCGACTCGAGCGCGAGCTGTTCACCGTTGCCCGAACTTTCGTCACTTCGAACGAATTGCGGGACACCCTGACCAACCCTCAGCTTCCGCTCGAACGCAAACAGGGCATCATCGACGACTTGATCGGCGGCCGCGCTTCATTGCTCACGGTCGGGCTGGTGTCTTTTGTCGTTGAGGTGGGTCGCGCCGCCGACCTGCCGACCA
>DATEEG010000082.1:0-8040 GCA_035281305.1 Acidimicrobiia bacterium
TGTCCTCCAACATCAGGGTGCGCTCGATCGTCGGTCGCCACCTCGAGCATTCTCGGATCTTTCGTTTCGGGTCGAGAGCCCGGACCCGCACCTATTTGATCGGCTCCGCCGACTTGATGCCGCGCAATCTCGACCACAGAGTCGAGGCGCTGGCCCCCGTGGAAGACACCGACCTGCAGTTCCGCCTCGACGAGATCATCGACGTCTTGATGGCCGACGACGAGCTGGCCTGGGAACTGGGGGGTGACGGGCAGTGGTCCCGGCTCCCCACCGAACGCGGGGTCAACGCCCACGACACCCTGCAAGGCCTTGCCCAGGCCCGGGCCCGCGCCCACATCTGAACAGCCCCCTTCTTGTGACGGTTCACCCCCATGGCGGTAGTCGCAGCGTCACAAGAAGACTCGAGGGCGTCGGTAACCTCGGTGGCATCACTCCCAGCGTCCTCTTCCTGTGTGTTCACAACGCCGGCCGATCGCAGATGGCGGCCGGGTGGATGCGCCACCTGGCCGGCGATCGGGTCGCGGTTTTCTCCGGGGGGTCGGAGCCGGCCGCGGAAGTCAACAAGGTCGCCGTCGAAGCGATGGCCGAGAAGGGCATCGACATCAGCCGTGAAATCCCCCAGCGCTGGGCCAGCGAGATTGTTGGAGCCGCCGACGTGGTGGTGACGATGGGTTGTGGGGATGTCTGCCCGGTGTTTCCGGGCAAGCGCTACGTCGACTGGGAGCTTGAAGATCCGTCGGGTCAGCCGATCGAAGTGGTTCGCGGAATCCGAGACGACCTCGAGGCGCGGGTCCAGGGCCTCCTGGCAGAGTTGGTGCCCGACAACTCGTAGTTCCTTCTTGTGACGGTTCGCCCCCCCGGCGGCAGGCCAAGCGTCACGAGAAGAGGTCCTTCGCAGGTCTGACCCGCCGACAAACGTTTACCTGCCGTTCACGTGATGGCGGGAAGCCGGTCAACGGGACTCCTTAGGTTCATCTTGCCTGGCAAGAAACCGGGCCCCCTCATATCGAGTGGTGCCTGCCCAGAAGGAGACTGAAGGACATGAAACGACTCAAGCTGTGGGCCTCGCTGGCGGCCCTGGCCCTCGTGATTGCTGCCTGCGGCACTGACACCGATACCACCACGACCCCCGCCGATACCACGACCCCGACCGAAACCTCAACCACCGGGGGTACCACCGAGGAAGGTTTGCCGCTGGTCGATCCCTTCGAGGTGACGGGAGACATTGTCACCGCCGGCAGTTCGACCGTCTTTCCGCTGACTGAAGCGGTCGCAGCCCAGTTCGAAGACGACGGATACGGCGACCAGATCACGATCGACTCGGTCGGAACCGGAGCAGGATTCGAAAGATTCTGCGAGGCCGGGGAAACCGACATTTCCAACGCCAGTCGTCCGATCGATGAGGAGGAAATCGCCCTCTGCGAAGCAATCGGGCGCACTCCGATCGAGTTTCGAGTTGGAACCGACGCCCTGGCCGTCGTGGTCAGCCCCAACAACTACTTCGTCGAGGACCTCTCACTCGAACAGTTGGCCCTGGCGTTTTCGACCGCATCGACCTGGGCGGAAGTCGACCCCGCCTTTCCTGCTCATCCCATTGCCCGGTTCTCGCCGGGCACAGACTCCGGCACCTTCGATTACTTCGTCGAGGCTGTCTTCGACGAGGATGCGGAACCGCTCCTGGCAGCGGGCAATCTTCAACTTTCTGAGGACGACAACGTGCTGGTCCAGGGAGTCGAAGGCGACTCCTGCACCGAGGGCGACCTGGCTACCGCTTGCTCCATCGGGTACTTCGGGTATGCCTACTACTCCGAGAATGCGGCCGGATTGACGCTCGTGAGCATCGAGGGGGTCGAAGCATCGGCTGACAATGTCGGCAACAGCACCTATCCATTGGCTCGTCCCCTCTTCATCTACAGCGACGCCGCCATCATGGCCGAGAAGCCGCAGGTGGCCTCTTTCATCGCCTACTACCTGGATGTCGTGAACGACGTCATCACGGAGGTCGGGTACTTCCCCGCCGCGGAGGCTGACCTGCAGTCCGCCATCGATGCCTGGCTCACCGCGGCAGGCATGTGAGACCCAGCGGTGGGGCCGGATCCCGGCCCCACCGCTGCTCCTAGGATCGAACTACTCCGCAGATGGCCACAGACGCCGCTCCCACCGTGACCACCACCGGCCATGATCTCCGGCGCCGCTCGCGGCCGGTGGAGGCGCTGATCCAGGGTCTGCTTTTCCTGGCCGGGGCGATCTCGATCCTCGTCACGCTCGGCATCGTCTTCGAATTGGGATCAGAGGCCTGGCTCTTCTTTGGCGATCCCCAGGTTTCATGGGTGGAGTTCTTCACCGGCACCGAGTGGCAACCGGGCCTCGGGAAGTTCGGAATCGTTCCGTTGGTCCTCGCCACCCTCATCACCAGCGTCATCGCCATGCTCGTGGCCCTTCCTATCGGCCTGGCGGCGGCGATTTATCTATCCGAATACGCGACGTCGAAGGTCCGCAACTTCTTCAAACCGGTGCTCGAGGTTCTGGCCGGCATTCCCACCGTTGTGTTCGGCTACTTCGCGCTCACCTTCATGACGCCGCTGCTCAGAACGATCTTCGGCCAGGGCACGGTGGAGATCTTCAACGACGCTTCCGCCGGCATCGTGATCGGAATCCTGATCATCCCCCTTGTTTCGTCCCTCTCTGAAGATGCCCTGTCGGCGGTGCCCAGGTCACTCCGCGAGGCTTCGCTGGCTCTGGGAGCGACGAAGTTCGAAACCTCGGTCCGGGTGGTGCTCCCGGCGGCGCTCTCGGGCATCTCGGCAGCGTTCGTGGTGGCGATTTCGAGGGCGATAGGCGAGACCATGGTCGTCGCCATCGCGGCTGGAGCAGGTCCCAAGAACTTCAGTCTCGGCGAGGACAATCTCTTCAGCTTCATCCTCAACCCGTTCAAGGCGGGGGAGACGATGACCGGCCACATTGTGAGAATCTCGGGTGGCGATCTGAGCTACGGGTCGATCGACTACAACAGCCTCTTCGCCATAGGTCTCACTCTCTTCGTGATCACCTTTCTCCTCAATCTTTTCAGTCAGAGGGTCGTTCGTCGATTCCGGGAGGTCTACGAATGAGCCCGGTCACAGAAGCCGAGGGCCGGGCCGCTTCGACTGTCGTGGCGCAACAGTTTCCGCAGGGCGAAGCTGCGGTCAAGTTCGATCGGAAGAGGAGCCGGCGTGGCCTCTTGTTCCGACTGCTGTTCCTGGGCTCACTGGTCGTGGCGGTGCTTTCGTTGATGACGCTCCTCTACACCGTGGTGAACCAATCGTTCGGCTTCGTCGCTCTCGAGAGCACCATCCCTGCCGGAGAGTTGATCGCCGGTCTGGGCCTCCCCCCTGCCACCGATCTAGCCAGTGTCGAAGCTGATTCCCTCGTTTCCATCCTGTTGGAGCATGTCTCCCGCAACGCCGGCCGGCGCCTCGAACGAGATCAGCGCTTTTTCGAGGATCGCCTTGTCTTCGAACCGCAAGACAGTTGGGATGCGCTCTGTGCCGGCCCCGAACCCACTCCGGGGTGCACGCTGCCGGCCAGGGATCAAGCCAGCATTTATCAATTGGTGCTCGAGAGGGTGGTCGAACCCAAGGTCGTGGCCAGCTGGAGTCTCAGCGAATCGATGTTCGATCGTGCGTCTATCGAGGATGAGGTCGCTCAGAATTATCCGAACGCCGCGCTGGAGTTCCGCTCCTGGGTGTCCGGATCGTTTGTTAGGTCCCCTCAGAATCCCGAGCCCGAACTGGCGGGGATTCGCACCGCCATCTTCGGATCACTATGGGTTCTCGCGTTCACGATTCTGTTCGCATTCCCGGTAGGAGTGGCGGCGGCGGTCTACCTCGAGGAATATGCCACGGACAACCGGATCAACCGGCTCATCCGGACCAACATCAACAACCTGGCAGGAGTTCCGTCGATCATCTACGGAATGCTCGGTTTGGCCATCTTCGTTCGGGTTTTAGAGAGCCTCACCAGCGGCTCGGCCTTCGGAGCCGGCGAAGCTGGAGGGGTCGCCAACGGCCGCACTGTCGTGTCGGCAGGGCTCACACTCGGTCTGCTGGTACTTCCGGTCGTCATCATCAGCTCCCAGGAGGCGATCCGGGCCGTGCCTCAGTCCTTGCGAAGGGCGGGACTAGCCCTTGGTGCCACGAAGTGGCAAACCATCAGGACTCACGTGATTCCCAACGCGGCCCCGGGGATCCTGACCGGAACGATTCTGGCGATGGCCCGGGCCTTCGGCGAGACTGCTCCCCTCGTGGTGGTTGGGGCTTCGACCTTCATTACAGTCGACCCGACCGGCCCGTTTTCCAAATTCACGACCCTCCCGATTCAGATCTACCAATGGACCTCGCGGCCCCAGCCCGAGTTCCAACACATCGCCGCTGCCGCCATCGTGGTCCTGCTGGTCCTCCTCCTGGCACTCAACGCCACGGCGATCATCCTCCGCAATAGATTCCAGAGGAGCTACTAGATGGAGTTGGTGGAAAATGTCCCCATGGTCGACCTAACCGTCGTGGAATCGCCGCCGGTTCCCGCGCCCCCGCCGGTGGCGGTCGAAGCCCGCGGGTTGGGGGTCTACTACAAGGACTTTCGAGCGGTCAGGGACATCAACCTCGACTGCATTGCCAACAAGATCACGGCGCTGATCGGTCCGTCCGGCTGCGGCAAGAGCACCGTGATACGTGCCTTCAACCGCATGAACGACCTGATTCCGGGAGCGCGCGTGGAGGGCGAGGTGCGCTTCGACGGTGTCGACATCTACGGCCCGGGCATCGATCCGGTCGAAGTCCGGCGCCGCGTAGGGATGGTTTTCCAGAAGCCGAATCCATTCCCGAAGAGCATCTACGACAATGTCGCCTGGGGAGCCAAGGTCAATGGTTTCAAGGGGAAGATGGACGATCTCGTGGAGGGTGCTCTCAGGCAGGCCGCCTTGTGGGACGAGGTCAAGGACAAGCTGCGCGAGAGCGGCTATTCACTTTCGGGCGGTCAGCAGCAAAGGCTCTGCATCGCTCGGGCCATCGCCGTCAAGCCTGAGATCGTCCTGATGGATGAGCCGACCTCGGCGCTGGATCCGGTCGCGACCCTCCGGATCGAAGATCTGATACAGGAGCTCAAAGGCCTGTACACCATCATCATCGTCACCCACAACATGCAGCAGGCGGCCCGGGCTTCGGACTTCACGGCTTTCTTCAACATGGACGAGGATCGAGCCGGATATCTGGTGGAGTACGGTCGTACTGAGGACATCTTCACGAGGCCCCGCCAGCAGATGACTGAGGACTACATCACCGGGCGGTTCGGATGAACGACATGCGTTCCGGCTTCCACAGCGAGATGGTCGAACTCGAGCAGACGCTGCTCGGGGTGGCCGATCAGGCCGAACAGATGGTGGGCATGGCCGTCGACGCGGTCTGCATCCCCGACATGGAGCTGGCCGCCCGGGTGGTCCAGCTCGACACCCGGATCGATCGCACTTACCTGGAGGTGCACGACCGGTGGATGACGCTGATGGCCCGGCAGCAGCCGATGGCGAGCGATTTGCGGATGATGTCGGTGATCCTGCACCTCAACACCACCCTCGAACGCATGGGCGACCAGTGCGTCAACATTGCCAAGATCGCTCAGGTGACTTTCGGGCTGCCTCGTTCCGAGCGGATCGTTGCCCAAATCAGGGAGATGGGCGACCTCGTCAGGCCCATGATCAGGACGGGGGTGGAAGCGCTGGTCCGGCGCGACCTCGACGAGGCCCGCTTGTTGCCGGCGATGGACGAGCCGATCGACCGCCTCAACCGGAACATGTACAAAGAGGTGGTCGACTGCGGCTCCGATCCGGGCATGCTCGAGTGGGCGACCCGGATGATGATCGTGAGCCGGGCGATCGAACGCATCGGCGACCAGGTCGTCGATATCGCCGAGCAAACCGCCTTTCTCCTCACCGGTGAGATGATGGAGTTCAACGAAGAAGGAATGGCAGCCAGTGATCGCTCCGGCGACATCCCCTGACCATCGCCCCCGGGTCCTGGTGGTCGAGGATGAATCAGCCATCGTCGACGCGGTCAGCTATGCGCTCGAGTTGGAAGGCTTCCAGGTTTCGTCGGCGTCGGGCGGACGGGAGGGCCTGGAGGCGGCCCGGCGGCTCAATCCATCGGTAGTGATTCTCGACGTGATGCTTCCCGGAATGTCGGGCCTGGACGTCTGCCGTCAGCTGCGTCGAGAGTCGGACGTGCCGATCATCATGCTCACGGCCAAAGAGGGTGAGGCCGACAAAGTGGCCGGTCTCGAGCTGGGTGCTGACGACTACATGACCAAACCATTTTCGATGAGGGAGTTGGTTGCCCGGGTCCGGGCCCAGCTGCGAAGGGCGGCCAAGTCGGGAGCGCTGGCGGGCAGCAATGAAGTGCTTCGCGGCGGATCTGTCGAACTCGACGTCGACGCCCACGAAGTGAGAGTAGGTGGGGAAGCGGTTCCGGTTCGACCGAAGGAATTCGACCTCCTCGAGTCGCTGATGCGCCGGCGGGGGCGGCTCGCCACCAGGGAGAGCCTGATCGACGAGGTGTGGGGACCCGACTACTTCGGGGCTACCAAGACCCTCGACGTTCACATCAAGCGGCTCCGTCAAAAGCTGGAGGCAGACCCGGCCCGACCGAGGCACATCGTCACAGTGCGGGGCCTGGGGTACAAGTTCGTCGATGAATGAAGCGAGGCGGGGCCTCTCGGCAAAACTGCTCGCCGTCTACACGCTGGCCTTCGTCGTCGTCATCGGGTTCTTCGGGGCCCTGGTCGACAGCTCCCTTCGACGCCAGTCCCTCGGTGAGCTGACATCCTCGCTGGTTCAGCAGGCTGCGGTGGTCGAGGTGGCCATCCGGGGGGAGGCCGACCTCGACGCATTGGTCGACGAGCTCGCCTCCCGGGCCGGCAGCCGGGTGACAGTGATCGACTTGGACGGGTGGGTTTTGGCCGACTCGGCCGAGGACGCCTCGACGATGGAGAACCACTCCCAGCGGCCCGAAGTCGTGGCCGCTCTCGCCGGGGAGATCGGGGTGGCGAGACGCCAGAGCACGACGGTCGACGAAGCCTTGTTGTTTGTCGCCCGCCCGCCGAGCCAGGATCGCATCGTTCGCTTGGCAATACCGGAGGCCCTGGTAGCCGAGCGACTGGGGGAGATCAGGGTGGCCGTGATCACAGGGGCGGCTTTGGCCGGGCTCATCGGGATCGTCCTGGTCTGGCTGATCTCCCGAAGGATCGCCCGGCCCCTGCAGGAAATGACGAATGCCGCCGAATTGGTGGCCGCCGGCAACCTGGCGACCAGGGTGCCCAGGGTCGACACCCGGGAACTCGACCGCATGGCGGGCGCGTTGAATCACATGGCGGCCGAACTCGGGAGCCGCATCGAGGCCAGTGAGGGTCAGGCCCAGCTCCTCGACCAGGTGCTGGGGGCTGTGCGCCAGGCAGTCGTCGTGATCGATGAGGACGACCGAATTCTCTACTCGAACCCGGCTGCGGCCGGCATGATCCGCATCCCTGACAGCCTTACGGCCCTGACCCCCCACGGATTGCAGACGCTGGTCAGACAGGCCCGGGCCGGGGCGGCCCGCACCGAAGGTCTGTTTGATCATGGCAACCCGACCAGGATCCTCCAGGCCGCCGCCAGTCCGTTCCCCCAGGATCGTCGAGTCTTACTGGCAATTTCCGACATCACCGAGACGAGCCGGGTCGATGACATGCGACGGGACTTCGTATCCTCGGCGTCGCACGAGCTGAAGACACCCGTTGCGGCCATCCTGGCTTCGGCCGAGGCGCTGCAGATGGCCCTGGGCCGTGACCCGGGCTCGGCCCGGCGCTTCGGTGAGCAGATCGAACGCCTCGCCCGTCAGCTGGCCCGGCTCGTGGGTGACCTTCTCGACCTCTCTCGACTCGAAGCCTCGGAACCGGACCACGAGACGGTGCGGCTCGATCAGGTCGCCGATGAAGAGGTCAGCCGGCTCCGGCCGGCGGCCGAATCGGCCGGACTGA
>DATEEG010000083.1:0-3318 GCA_035281305.1 Acidimicrobiia bacterium
CGACCACGACAACAACAGGGGCGACAGGGGTGGCCGACGCGCCCTGAAGGAGGCAAGGAGCCTCTTCAAGTAGGCAGCCTTTCAGTAGGCAGCCGATCTGAGGGCCTGCGGCCCCCTGTTTTTTCAGGATCAGTAGCCAAGTAGGCGGAAAGGGCAGCCGGGCGGGTTTCGGTTTGGACTGCCTACTGCCTACTTAGAGCTGCCTACTCCTTCTAGTGCTGCCTACTGAGTATCAACCTCAGGTTGAGACTTAGACCACCCGTGTTTACAGCCGCACGACCGCACGTTTAACCTCTACTACACCTTGCGAGTCGTCCCTCTATCGGAGCTGTAGTCATGAATGCCCGTTCTGTCACCCCCCAACCTGCCGGTTATCTGGCTGTGATCAAAGTCGTCGGAGTAGGCGGAGGCGGCGTCAACGCCGTGAACCGCATGATCGAGGCCGGCGTCCGCGGTGTCGAGTTCATCGCTCTCAACACTGATGCACAGGCCCTCCTCATGTCCGACGCCGACGTCAAACTCGACATCGGCCGGGAGGTCACGAGAGGTCTCGGGGCCGGCGCCAACCCGGAGGTGGGCCGGACCGCGGCCGATGCTCACCGGGCCGAGCTCGAAGACGTTCTCAAAGGCGCCGACATGGTGTTCATCACCGCAGGTGAAGGCGGCGGTACCGGCACCGGAGGAGCCCCGGTGGTGGCCGAAGTCGCCCGAAGCCTGGGAGCCTTGACCGTGGGGGTCGTGACCCGGCCGTTCGGCTTCGAAGGCCGGCGCCGGGCGGTTCACGCCGAGCAGGGCATCCAGTCCCTCCGTGAGGCAGTCGACACGTTGATCGTGATCCCTAACGATCGTCTCCTCGACGTCGGCGACCCCAAGGCTCCGATGACCGAGACGTTCCGGCTGGCCGACGACATCCTGATGAACGGCGTCAAAGGCATCACCGATCTCATCACCACGCCCGGCCTCATCAACGTCGACTTCGCCGACGTGAAGACGGTCATGTCGGACGCCGGGACCGCGGTGATGGGCATCGGGCGCGGCAACGGCGACGAACGAGCGGCCCAAGCTGCCCAGCGGGCGATTTCCTCGCCTCTCCTCGAGACCTCGATGGAAGGGGCCCGCGGGGTCCTCCTCTCGGTGGCCGGGCCTTCCTCGATGACGCTTCACGAGGCAACCAAGGCCGCCCAGACCGTCGCGGCCCACGCCGACGAGGACGCCGAGATCATTTTCGGGGCGATCATCGACGACAACCTGGGCGAAGAGATGAGGGTCACCGTGATCGCTGCGGGCTTCGACCGGAAACGAGGATCCCGCCAGGGCCCCGGAATGGCTGGTCGGGCCGGCGCCGACGTCGAGATTCCGTCTTTCGTCCAGGGATGATCCTGGCCCCGGTCCCGACTCGGTCGGGGGGCGGGGCGGCCTTCAGCGACGCCTCCGATGGCGACGTCCGTGGTGACGCCGCTCGCCGGACCGACCTGGCCCGACGGCTCGGGATCTCCGACCGATGGGCCACGCTCACTCAGGTGCACGGCTCCAACGTGGTCGAGGTCGACCGGCCCGGCGATCAGGGCGAGGCCGACGCCATGTTCACCTCGGTCGGCGCGCTTCCGCTGGCGATATTCACCGCGGACTGCGCCGGCGTCGTCGTGCAAGCTCCCGGAGCGGTCGGGGTGGCCCACGCCGGATGGCGGGGCGCCGCCAGCGGGGTGGTCGCAGCACTCGTGTCTGGCATGCGGGCGGCCGGTTTCCACCCCGAGTCGGCGGCAATCGGCCCCTCACTGGGGTCGTGCTGTCTCGAGGTCGGCCCCGAGGTCAGTGACCGTTTCGATGGCTTCACCGCCCGAACCTCCTGGGGTTCCGAGTCGATCGACCTCGTGCAAGCGATCACGTCTCAACTCGGTGGCCTGAACGTTTGGGCGGCGAACCGGTGCACGCTCCATGAGCCCGGGTGGTTCTCGCACAGGCGTGATCGGTCACTTGCCCGGATGGCGACAATTGCCTGGTTGTGATGTCGGACGGTCCGGGACCTGTGAATAGGCCGCGGTCATGAGCCTCGAATCCGTTCGCGAGCGAATCGACGCGGCGGCGGCCCGAGCGGGGCGACGGAGTGATGAGATCACCCTCGTGATCGTCAGCAAGGGTCAATCCGTCGAGACGATCAAAACTCTGCACGACCAGGGTGAACGCGACTTCGGTGAGAACCGGGCTCAGGAGCTGGCTTCCAAAGTCGACCTCCTGCCGCCCGACATTCGCTGGCACTTCGTCGGTCCGCTCCAGTCCAACAAGGTTCGGATCGTGCGACCGATCGTGACCCTGCTGCACTCTCTCGATCGGTTCGAACTCGGCCCGGCTTGGATCAAGGGCCCGGGCCTGGCTCCGCCGGCCCTGCTCCAGGTCAACATCGGCGGCGAGCCGCAAAAGCACGGTGTCGATCCGGACGATGCCGTCCGGATCTTCGGCGACCTGGTCGAGCTTGGCGTCGACATGCAGGGCCTCATGGCCATTCCTCCGGCGGCCGAGCACGCCGAGGCGGCCCGCACTCACTTCGCCGCGATGGGCCGTATCGCCACTCTGGTGGCCGCCAGCCACCCCGGACGGGGCTCACTGTCGATGGGCATGACGGAGGACTTCGAGGTCGCCGTCGAAGAAGGTGCCACCTTTGTTCGGGTCGGGCGAGCTATCTTTTCGGATAAGTAGCTGTGGGTTGACGGCAAACTAGAGGGTCATGGGATCGATCTTTTCAAAAGCGTTGGTGTACCTGGGGCTGGTCGACGAAGACCCGGTCGATTCCGACCGTCTGATCGATGACGAGCCTCAGTCCAGCCGCCGCCCGGAGAGCCGACGGCCGATCGAGCGCGCATCTGCCCGGGAGCACGAGGCCGACGATTGGGACGACCCGCATTCGCACCGGGACGAGCCCCGCCGGGTCGAGCCCCGCCGTCAGGAAGCTCGCCGGGTCGAATCGGTCAGCAGAGTCGAGGGCCGTCGGGTGGAGCCACCTTCCTCGGCTTCGAGAACGACGGCATTCCGCACCGGCCGGGACGATACGTCACCGGTGAGGGCGGTCCGTCCCATCGACGTGCAGGCCGACATTCTGGTGGTCGAAGAGTTCGGCGACGCCAAGATCCTGGCCGATCGGGTCCGCGATCGGATACCGGTGTTGCTCGATCTCCGGCGGACCGACCCCGATCTCGTCAGAAGGGTGATCGACTTCGGATCCGGCCTGATCTACGCCATCGACGGAACGATGAGCAAAGTCGGAGAGGGGGTCGTCGCCGTCCTTCCTCCCCGGGTCACGCTCAGCCGTGACGAGAGGCGTCG
>DATEEG010000084.1:0-5689 GCA_035281305.1 Acidimicrobiia bacterium
CGTCGGGGCCGGGGAGACCTAGGTGGCCTGTTGCTGGGGAGCGTGTCGCACAAGGTGGCGCACCTGGCCTCGTGCGCAGTGATGACCGTTCGTTAGCCGGGCTCCCGCGACGACTGGGGCGCGCGATCGGGTCTTTCGACCCTGGGAGCGGGTTTGTTGGGTTGTCATGATTGCCCCGGATGAACCCGAGAGGGTCTTCCAGAAAGGAGGTGGTCTCTGTGACGCTGCTACAAGAACGCATGCGGACTGAGATCACCCGAGTTCCGGCAGCTACCCGTCACGTCACTGAGTGGGTGCTGGGGATTGTCGGAGCGTTGGCGGCCGCGGTCGGGGCTTACATGTTCTACGCCCCGGCCAACTGGTTCCTCGCTGGACTTGCCGAGGCCTGGTACTTCGGCATGTTCGTCGGGGCCGGCATCCTGCTCGCCATCGCATTCGGGGTCTTCGCCCGGCGCGTTTACCTCGTTGATCGGAGCTGGACATCCCAGGTGGTTTTCGGGACTGCCCTGATGACACTGGCACTGGCCGGTGCCGTTATTTTCGCAGTCATCTGGATCCTCTGAGACTGTGCTTCGAGACCGGTCCGGGACCGAAAGGCCCCGGACCGGTTCTTTTTGGACTGGATGCGGCCACCCGGCAACAATGCACGGGCGGTTGCTAATTACGTCGATTCTGAGGAGAGTTGGTGAACGGTCATTTCAAGGTCAGATCGCCTTATGCGCGATTGATAGCCGCCACCGACGGGTCGGCCCAGGGTGGGATGGCTCTGGTTGGGGCCGCGCAACTAGCCGGTAGGACCAATGCCGATTTGTACGTATTTCATGCCGCCGGGGACATGGGAGGCGAAGCCGCGGTACGGCGCCAGGTGGCAGAACTTCTGGAAGGCATTCCCTTCCAACTCGAGATAAGGAACCTCATCGCGGGGACGCCGACCTCACCGGCCGGTTTGGTCCATGATTTCGCCGATGAGGTTGGTCACAGCATCGTTGTCGTCGGCACCCACGGTCGAAGCGGCATCAAAGCCGCCCTCCTCGGCTCGACCACGGCCGAACTCGTGAGCAGGCCCGGCCAAGCAACAGTGGTGTATGGCCCGCATGCCGAAGCCCCAGTTGAGGTAACTCGAGTCGTGGCTTGTGTCGACGGTTCCCAATTCTCGGAGCTGAGCCTCGCCGAGGCCGCTCTGTGGTGCGCCGCCCTGAAGGTCCCGATGGTGATCGTTCAGGTGGTGCCGCCCGACCTGCCGTCGTATGTCGCGGTGTTCGAAGACACCTATGTTCACAATCTGTCGAAAGAGCTGGAGGGTCTTGGAAGCCAGGCGATCGAGTCGGAGGTGCTGCACTCGGGGTCGCCCGCCAAAGCCATCCTCGAGTCGTTCGGCAAAGATCCCGCCTCGATGCTCGTGATGGCCACCCATGGTCGGGTGGGTTTCAAGCGCGTCATAGTGGGAAGTGTCGCCTCCGAGGTCGTTCGAGGGGCCCGGGGTCCGGTCGTTTTGATTCGACCGGTGGACCCGACCGCCGAGTCTCAGGACTGACCCGACTCGAAACTGACTTAATCCCCTGTCGGGCCGATCGCCGTTCCTGGACGATCTGTCCGAAAGGAGAAACTATGAACAGGGCAAGAGTCTTGTTCGGTTCTGTCGTGACAGTGGTCGGAGCATTGCTGATGCTCGACTATGCCAACGTCCTCAACGCCGGCGACGTTATCGAAACTTGGTGGCCGGCCGTCATCGTGGTTGCCGGTCTGATGGCCCTGTGGGCCAATCCGCAGCACTGGATGATGCCCCTGGTCGTGACGGCCGCGGGCGTGATCCTGCTTCTGCGCTCCACCGACGTCGTCGATTCGCTGGCGGTGGCCGGTCCGGTCCTGCTGATCCTGATCGGGCTGCTCGTGATCTTCGGCCGGGGCCTGAACCGGCGGGTCGTAGCGACCGCCGACCGGGTTAACACCTTCAATGTGTTCTCCGGCAGTGAGGTCGCTTCGCACTCCGACAAATTCGAGGGCGGAAGCGTGGGCGCACTCTTCGGGGGAGCCGAAATCGACCTTCGTGATGCCCAGCCGGCGCCGGGGGCGGCGCTGGACGTGTTCGTGGCCTTCGGCGGAGCCGAGATCAAGGTTCCGGAGGGCTGGCAAGTGATCACCCACGGCATGCCGATCTTTGGCGGCTTCGAGAACGTAACCGCCAAAGAACGTATTCCGGTCGGTGCCCCGGTACTCGATATCAACGCCACAGTCCTATTCGGAGGGCTCGAGGTCAAGCACTGAGGGTCTTTGAGCCGCTGCCTCCGATCCCCGTCGGGGGCAGCGGCTCACTGGTACTCGACCTAAGTCCTCGACCCGGATCAAGCGTCGCGGCGCGATCCGGTTCGACATGAGAAAGGAGCTTCGATGGAACAGCACGGCACGAGGATCAAGTCGATCGCGGTGGCTCTGGATGGAACGCCGCTCGCAGCCTCGACGATCCCTTTCGCACGGGAGCTGGCCTCGGGTCTCTCGGCCCGCGTCCTCGTGATGAGCGTCGTCGATGGTCCGGTGTCAGATCGGTTTGCCGGGTTCTGCGAAGCCGAAGACGTCAGCCTGGTCGAGGCGGTGCGCGCCTACCAGGCACGGTTCGCGCGCGACCTGGCTGAGGACGGAATCGCTGCGAGCTGCTACGTCGTCGCCTTTCCGGAAGGATCCACCGCAAATGCGATCCTGGAGCTAGCCGACGAACTCGACGCCTCGCTCATCGTCATCGGGTCCCACGGCCGGTCCGGGGTGCGAAGGGCAGTGATGGGCAGCGTCGCGGAGGAATTGATCAGAAGCGGACATCGCCCTGTTCTGGTGGTCAGGCCAACCGATTCCGACCTGAGCCTGGTTCACACCGGGCTGCTGCAGCAGGACTGACCGGGGGGCGCCTGTTGCCGAAAAGGGTCAGCTAAAAGGCAAACCAGCCAGGGCATCGCGCTCTGTCTGTGAAACGTCGGCCTCGAGATGCGGCGGGATGCGACGCGCCGGAGCGGTGCCGGGTCCGGCGGGCGGGGTCCGTCGCCGACGGGAATCGGACGAGCGTGCTCTTTTCGAAACCAGTCCGGAGGGCTTCGGCGAGGACGAGGCGGGTTCTAGTGGAAGTCGGGCTCTGTTACTGCCCACAAGATGTCCTTGATGCTGGCGATTCCGAGGAGACGGTTGCCTTCGACCACCGGAAGGTGCCGATAGCCAGTAGCGAGCATCCACCGGGCCGCGTCGTTGACGTCCATGTCGGGGTCGCTGACATCAGGCCGGGGCGTCATCCAATCGAAAACGGTGGCGGTGGCCAGGTCGACGCCACCCGCCGCCGCCCTGAGGACGTCTCGCTCGGTGATTATCCCGGCCAGCAGGCCTCCATCGAGGACTCCGAGGGATCCCACCCGCTCTTCAACCATCCGGGTGGCGGCTTTGTGCAGGGTGACATCGGCCGTTGTCGTGACGGCACCGTTGCCGATCAGGGCTCTGACTTCCACAGGTCTCCTCTTTCTCTAACTTCGCAACTCAACAGTGGGCCTCCAAGGTACCGGTGCCCAGGGCCGAAGGTCCTGCGCCCCAGGGTCTTGAAGCTCCTATCCGATGCGCCGACCGGTTATCTCGACGGGGTGAATTCGAACCCACGTATTCGGCTGCGCGGACGGCACCCACTCCTCGAGTCCGAGGGCCTCGAGTTCTGCGATCTGTTCTTCATCGTGGACCGCTTCGGTCCGCCCGCGTACGAGGACGCTCCAGCCGGTGCGGGTCGGGGTGTCCCAGCTGTCGACCTCGAAGGCGGCAGGTGCGTTTTGCCAAACCGCATCGAGCTTCTCTCCGGGTGCGGTTCTGAACACGATCGTGCCCTTCACGAACTGAAAGAGAACAGGCAGGATGAGCGGCTCGCCGGCAGCAAGGAGTGCGATCCTCCCGATGGACCGGATCTCCAGCATCCGCTCGCACTCCTCCAGGGTCATCACGATGAGTCCTCGATGGTCTCTCGGAGCATCGTCGTCTCGGGGCTCAGAAGAGTCGCTCATCAGTTACCTGCTTTCCTCGGAGGGCTTCCTCGTCCCGATGGTGGTCGAATCAGTCCCGACAGACAAGGGGACCCGGTCCCGAGAGGCGACCCCCCCGCCTTTTGGCGGGGTGGCGGGTGTCGTTTGGCCCTAGCCGGCGGGGTCGGAACTCCACAGACTCAAGTGATACAACCCCGAGGATGTGACAACCCGTGAACCTGTTCACTCTTAACGCAGTGGCCGGAGACTATTGATGCCCGGGCTCGATCTCATGCTCGAAGGGAACGAAGCCGCGGCCCGGGTGGCCCACGCTCTCAGCGAGGTGATCGCCATCTATCCGATCACCCCTGCCTCCGCGATGGGGGAACTAGCCGATGCCTGGTCTCAGCGCGGGCAACCCAACGCCTGGGGGATCGTCCCCGATGTGATCGAGATGCAAAGCGAGGCCGGGGCGGCCGGGGCCGTCCATGGAGCCCTGCTCGCAGGAGCCCTGGCTACCACCTTCACCGCGTCCCAGGGCCTGCTCCTGATGCTGCCGAACATGTACAAGATCGCAGGAGAGCTGACACCAACCGTCATCCATGTTGCGGCCCGAACAGTGGCTACCCATGCTCTGTCGATATTCGGTGATCACTCCGACGTCATGGCGGCTCGCCAGACCGGCTTTGCGATGCTGTCCTCGACTTCGGTGCAGGAAGCCCAGGACCTCGCTCTGGTCGCGCACAGCGCCACACTGCGATCGAGGGTTCCGTTCCTCCACTTTTTCGACGGGTTCCGGACGTCTCACGAGATCTCCAAAGTCCGGGCTCTCGACGTCTCCGAGATGCGCGGGTTCATCGATGCGGTTTTGATCGGCGAGCATCGCCAACGGGCTCTCAATCCCAATCGGCCGGTGCTGCGGGGCTCAGCCCAGAACCCCGATGTCTACTTCCAGGCCCGCGAAGCCGTGAATCCCTACTACGACGCAGTTCCAGGAATCGTCCAAGCTGAAATGGACCGCCTGGCGGCGTTGACAGGTCGGCAATACCACAACTTCGACTACGTGGGTGATCCCAACGCCGATCGCGTGATCGTCGTCATGGGATCGGCTGCCGGCGCTGCGGCTGAAGCCGTCGACAGGCAGATCGCGGCCGGGCGCCACGTTGGCATGGTCATCGTCCGCCTTTATCGCCCGTTCGACATTGCCGCATTCCGCTCCGTCCTTCCACGGACGACCCAAGCGATCGCCGTGCTCGACCGGACCAAGGAACCAGGGGCCGTCGGGGAGCCCCTCTACGTCGATGTGGTAGCCGCTCTGGCTGCCACGGGCCCAATGCCTGCCACGGTCATCGGCGGTCGCTACGGGCTCTCGTCGAAGGAGTTCACGCCGCCGATGGTCGATGCCGTTTTCGACGCTCTTGGCAGAAGTGATCAGAGCCGACAGTTCACGATCGGCATCTTCGACGACGTGACCCGCATCAGCCTTCCGTTCGATTCGGACTCGTGGGAAGAGCCCGCCGATGTATCGCGGGCTGTCTTCTTCGGCCTGGGGAGCGACGGGACGGTCGGAGCCAACAAGGCGTCGGTCAAGATCATCGGAGAGAACACATCTCTGTACGCGCAGGGATACTTCGTGTACGACTCGAAGAAATCCGGTTCACGGACGATCTCTCACCTGCGGTTCGGTCCACGCCCCATCGTTTCGACCTACT
>DATEEG010000085.1:0-9425 GCA_035281305.1 Acidimicrobiia bacterium
AAGCCAGGACAAACAATGGATTGCCCCCCGCGATCAGGAGGATCCGCTCTGCCAGCCTGTCGTCGAGACCAGACTCCCCAACGCCGACAACGTCTGGCAAGCCGAGAAGCTGCATCGCCTCCGCCGGTGGGAGCGGCCCCAACGGGACCCGCAAGGCGTCCCCGGTTCGCTCGAGCCGACGAACCATCGTCAACAAAGGATGGGAAGCGTCGAGTTCGTCCTCACGCATGGCCAGCAACAGTTGGGGAGATTGGTCGAGCGGATGGGTCAGGAGAAACGCCAGCATCGCCATCGATGAATCGTCGAGCCATTGGGCATCATCGATCACGAGCACGCCTCCCGGGAGCAGATGAGCGAGGGCGGCGGCCACGCCGGCGTGAAAACGGCCGGCGCCCCCACGCTGATCACCCGAGGTCAGGGGGGGTTCGAAACCATGGCTGGCCAACTCGGGCAAAAGGCGGACTGCCTCGGAGGCATTGGCCGGAGCGGGCCGGCTGCCGGTCGACGCGGCCGCCGCGGCCAGGGCGTCACGAAAAGCCAGATACGGGACCGAAGACGCCCCTGGCGGGGGGGCGCTGACAGCCGACCTCCTCCCGTTCTTCGAGAGCCACTGGTCGATCAGACGGGTCTTACCGATTCCCTCCTCCCCGGTGACGATGATCAACCGCTGGTCCGCCCGGTCTAGCGACGCGAGCTCCTGCGATCTCCCGACGAAAGCCGCCAACGCGGGGTTGACTGCGGCCGGGGGCGCCGCCAGCGGTGTCGCCGCCACCCTGCCGGCGGGAGCGTGGGGCTCCTTCTCCTCGAGTATTTGCTCGTACAGACGCCGAGTCTCCGGCAATGGCGCCACGCCCAGTTCACGTTCGAGCACCGCCGCGCACTCGCGGAACTGACGCAGTGCTCCCGCCCTGTCGCCGTTCCAAACCAGACACTGCATGAGCTGACGATGGGCGGACTCGTCGAGGGGGTCGAGGGCTATTCGACGGCGGGCGGCGGCGGCGGCTTCGGCGAACCGTCCGGCGGCGGCGAGGGCCAGGCCGAGTCGGTCGAGCACCTCGCGGAGGACCCGTTGTTGATGTTCTTCTTCGCGGCGCTGCCAGTCTTCGAAGTCGGAGCTGTCCCGTAGATAGAAGCCGGCCATGAACGGGCCGCGGAAGAGGGCCGCAGCGGCCGCCAACTGTGGGGCACACTCGGGGCAGAGCCGGTCGGGGCCATGAGAATGGTCGACCCGCACCAGGGCGCTGACCTGGTCGATGTCACTGCCGCGGTTGTCGCCATTCAGCCAAACCCGGGTGCGGTCGGTGCGGAGCCACTGGCCGTCGAGACCCGTCCTCAACGCCGACAGAGTTCGGCGCAGGGTCGCCCGGGCCCGGTCGCGATCCAGGTCGGGCCACAGCAGGTCGGCGAGGTGCTCGCGGGTGGGCTGGCCCCCGGACACCGCCAGGTAGGAGAGCAACGCAATCGCCTTGCGGGTGTCGACCTCGAGAGGCTTGCCATCAACCGTTATCTCGGGCGGCCCCAAAAGGGCGAGGCGAAGGCCGGATTGGGTTGGCACAGGTAATGCAAGGTTAGGAACGACCGAAAAATCCGATAGTGGAGCGTTTGCGTGGTGCGTTCAAACCCCGGAAGGCGACACACCTGCGAATAGTCAGGGGCCGATCCACACACTTTCCTCGGCGAGGGTTCCAAACGCACCACGCACCACGCACCACGCAAAACGGGGCCGAAAGGCCCGTTTTCGTAACGCTGTCGGAACGGGGGACGGCTACACATACGAGTGATGGCGATTCTGCAACGAACCCGGCGCAAGGAAGAAGCGACCGATCGCGAGATGGTGCGGCCCCCTTCGCAACTCGGTCAGGCAATTCCGATTCCCGACAACGACCCCCTCTTGGGTTATCTGCTTGGGGTGGGAGCACCCGTCGAGGTGGAGAAGGTGACCCTCGAATCCCCGGCCCTCGACGAGATGCGAGCGGCGGGCGTCCACCTGATCGTGCCTCTGGTCTCGCAAGGAGAGCTGATCGGCACCCTCAACCTGGGACGGCGGCTCTCGGACCAGCCCTACTCGACCGACGACCGCAAGCTATTGGCGGGCCTCGCCTCACAAGTCGCCCCGGCCATCCGGGTGGCCCAGCTGGTCCGACAGCAGGAGGCCGAAGCCAAAGAGCGGGAGCGAATCGAACAGGAGCTGCGAGTTGCCTCCCTCATCCAGCAGACCCTGCTCCCCAAGGAGTTGCCCCGCCTGCCCGGCTGGGAGATCGAGGCGTACTACCAGTCGGCCCGGGCCGTGGGCGGTGACATCTACGACTTCATCCCGCTCCAGGACGGGCGCCTGGGTCTCGTCATCGGCGACGTGACCGACAAGGGAGTCCCGGCGGCGCTGGTGATGGCAACCACTCGCACCACGCTGCGAACGATGGCCACCCAGAGCTACGACCCGGGCGAGGTTCTCGCGCGCGCCAACGAGTCCCTGGTACCGGTGATCCCACCCGCGATGTTCGTCACTTGCTTCTACGGTGTACTCGATCCCGCTACCGGAGACATCGTCTTCGCCAACGCCGGGCACAACCTCCCCTACGTGAGGACCGCCGGTGGCGTCGAGGAGATGCGTGCCACGGGAATGCCCCTGGGCCTGATGACCGGCATGAACTACGAGGTTGCCCGCGCTCGCCTCAATCCCGGAGAGACGGTTCTCCTCACGAGCGACGGGATCGTCGAATCCCACGACCGGGTTGGTGGCATGTTCGGATTTCCGCGGCTCATCGATCTCGTCGCGAGCTATGAGCAAGGCCAGGACCTGATATCGGTCATCCTCGACCAGCTCGAACTATTCCGCGGCGGGGACGGCGAGCAGGAAGATGACGTCACCATGGTGACGATCAAGCGAACCTCCTCCGCCGTCGAATCGGCCGCTACCTTCGGTCAAGATCCCGATGAGGTCGCCTCGTTCGCACTCGGAAGCAGCCCTGGCGCCGAACGTGAGGCGATGGTCCGGGTGGCCTCGATCGCCGAAGGGCTCGGGTTGCAGGGAGAACGGCTGGAACGCCTCAAGACCGCGGTCTCCGAAGCCGCCATGAACGCCTGCGAACATGGCAACAAGGGCAATCCCGACCTGCCGATCGAAGTCTCGGTGCTGGCGGACACGAGCAAGATTTTGGTCCGGATCAGGGATCACGGCGGTGGCCGCTCCATCCCGGACCCGGTGATCCCCAACCTCGAAGCCAAACTGGCGGGCGAACAAAGCCCTCGGGGATGGGGTCTTTTCCTCATCGAAAAGATGGTCGACAGGATGAGAACCAGCACCGATGACCAGTACCACACCATCGAGCTGGAAATGTCCCGAAGGGAGGACTGAGAATGCCAGGAACCCCATTCTCGGCGGAAACTAGAAGCACAGGCGACAGCACGGTCATCGATCTCCACGGAGACATCGACCGCGGTACCAAGGACGAACTCGAAACTGCCTACAGCAAGGCTGGTGCCAACGGACCGGTGATCTTGAACTTCACCGATGTCGACTACATCAACTCCACGGGGATCGCCGTGATCGTCGCCTTGCTGGCTCGAGCCAGAGCAGACGGGCGCCCGCTCAGGGCCTGTGGCCTCAGCCCTCACTACCGCGAGATCTTCCAGATCACACGTCTGGCAGATTTCATGACCATCTACGACGACGAACCGACTGCGCTCGCAGTCGAGTGAGTCCGCACGCTCACGGAGAAGGAACTATGCCCGAAGCGAAAATTGCAATGTCAGTCAGAGAGCCCGCCGCCGGGATCAAAGTGATCGATATCAACGGCGAGTTGACCGCCTTCTGTGAACCGGTTCTAACCGGGGCATATGGCGAGGCGGATCAACCCGGCGTCAAGACCGTGATCCTCAACTTCGAGGGCCTCGACTACATGAATTCGGGAGGCATCGGCCTTCTGGTCACGATGCTGATCCGAGCGCAGCGCAAGAACCAGCGGCTGTCCGCTTTCGGACTGACCGACCACTATCGGGAGATCTTTTCACTTACACGCCTGGATGAGGCAATCAGCATTTTCGACAGCGAGGCAGCAGCCGTTGCCGCGGCCTGAGTCTGACAGAGAGGATTTGTGATGAGCACAGGGCCGGAGAATCACGGGCCAGAAACCCAGATGCCCGCGACCAGGGATGACAACTGGGCAAGCAATCGCGACCACCTCGAGATCGGCCAGGTCCCCGTGGGAGCGAGCGCCTCGCGGGTGCAGGGCCGCCGGTTGACCGGACCGCAACAGGGGTTCGGTCAGATGTGGCAGAAGACATACAAGGTTGCGATCCCGGGTAAGACCCCTCAGCAGGTGATCGGAACCTGGAAGGCCGAATACGGTCGGTTCTGGCCGGCCAACAATCGCTTCTACGCCCCGGTCACCGGTATCAAGCCGGGTGAGATCGGACTGATCAAGGCGACCCAGGGCGGCCTTCCGCTCTCCACCGGCGTTCTGGTCCTCTACTCCGACGACGTCTCGTTCTCGTACATGACCCCGGAGGGACATCCTTTTGCGGGTTTCATCACGTTCAGCGCCCACGATGAGAATGGCACGACCATGGCCCAGGTCCATCTTCTGCTCCGCTCCAACGATCCCATGTACGAGGTGGGCATGATGATGTTCGGGAGCAAGGCCGAGGACAAGATGTGGCAACACACTCTGAAGTCCCTTGCCGACTACCTCGGCTCCAGCGCACCCGTGGAGACCAAGGTTGTGTGCGTCGACAAGAAGCGGCAGTGGAAGAACTTCAGCAACATCCGATACAACGGCCTGCTGCCGTGGGCGCGAAGCCGGCCAAAAGCCGAGGGCTGAGCCCATCCCTGTCGCGCCAGGTCGCAATCGGCCTGGGTCTGATGATCGCCCTCGGCGGCATCGGCGCATCTTTGGTGTGGGCCGCACCCGACGTCGAGGACAACTTCGCCCGGTTTTGGCCGCTCGCCTTTGCCGGCTTCCCCATCATGGGAGCCCTCGTGCTGTGGCGTCGGCCCGGCAATCCCATCGGCCGCATCATGCTTTGGATCGGCATTTCGGCGGGCATTCCCTTGATGATGACCGCGGCCGCAGTCACCGTTGCCGAGCCGAAGTTGTCGGCCATCCTCGAGCGGGTCGGAAGCAGCATCCCGATCGATTGGATTCTCGTGATAGTGCTGCTTGCCGTCTTCCCGACTGGCTCGACCACGTCTCGAGGCATGAAATGGCTCCTTCGAGGCCTTGTGGTCTTCACCCCGTTCCTGGCGGCCCTGGCCATCGTGTCGGACGCACCCCTCCCCGCCAGCGGCCGCGCCAACCCGTTGTCGATCCCGGATCTGGCGGTGATGTCGGAGGCCGCGGAGGCCGGATTCGTCGTCATCCCGGCATCGGCCTTCGTCGCTCTGGTCTCCGTCATCCGTCGCTGGCGGCGAGCCTCGGGGACCGACCGACTGCAGTATCGATGGTTCGCCGTAGGAATTGCGCTGCTGGTGGTGGGGGTGAGCGCCACCGGTTTCCTGCCCTGGTTCAGTCCCCTCGTCAACGTGTCAGCGATAGTTCTCGGGGTCAATGCGGTCCCGGTCGCGATCGCGATTGCAGTCCTTCGCTACCGATTATTCGAGATCGACCGGCTGGTCTCCCGAACGGTCTCCTACGCCGTCGTGATCGCTCTCCTGGCTGCCCTCTATACCGCCTCGATCTACGTGGTCCAGGTCCTGGTCGGCGCACAGAGCGAATTGGCGGTCGCGGCTTCGACGTTGATTGCGGCCGCCGCGTTCAACCCCGTAAGGGGTCGGGTCCAGGCTCTGGTTGATCGCCGCTTCAATCGGGCCCGATTCGATGCCGAAGCGGAGGCATCCGCCTTTGCCGAACGACTCCACAGAGCCCTCGACCTCAACACCGTCATCGCGGATCTCGAAGGCGTTCTCTCGCATACCGTCAAGCCCGTGAGGTCGACGATCTGGATCAAGTCGTGATCAGCCGGCGAGGATGAAGAGACCGAGAGAGGTCAGCAAGACCATCAGGAGGAGCATGGCGTACTGAGAACGCAGAGCCCCGGCCCCCTTGAAGTCGACGAGAGCCCGATCGTGGGCGAGGACCACTCCGGCCACATGGCCCGCGACGATGGCCCCCACCTGGATGTACCAGATGGGGAGAGCACCCAGGAAGAAGTCGACCTTGTAGGCCCGGGTCCCGAAGAGATCCCACCCCAGGCCGAATGGATCGGAAGCGGCGCTGATGATCGACTGGCCCTCGAAGATGACCAGCGTGAAGTAGTGGGCAAAGGCATACGCAAACGCAATCGGAACCAGGGTGTGAGCAAAGCGGGCGGCGACCTGGCCGGGACTCCGGACTCCGCCTCCGAGGCGAACGGCCAAGGCGCATGCCAGGTAATAGGTGCCACCGACCACGAGGCACATTGCGATCAGCAACAGCGTCCGACCGGGAATCGAAGCACCGAAGCTGCCCGTCGCCGCTTCCCACCACGAGGTTGCCCCGAGACCATCGAAACTGACGGTCCCGATCATCACGATCGCGAAAGCTGCCAGGCCTGGCCACTCCGGAAGTACCACCAGGGCCCGCAGCCATCCCCGACGAATAAGACGCCCGTCGGCATCACGACCGAACGGGCTGATCGCGCTGATCGCGCGGTTATAAGCAGTGAACGGGTCGAACGAGGTAAGTGCGGTCTCGCGTCCGTACCGCCCGATCACGATCAACAAGAAAGCCGTAAACAGCGAAGCGGCGACGGCAATCGAGGCGGGATTGCCCGAATCCGTGTAGACGAGTTCGAACCAGGCAACCGCCAACAACAACACCGTCGCCGGCCAGACGCCTGCCTTCAGGGCACCCTTTTCGGACTCACCGATCCCGAGCCATCGCGACAACGTGCGCCATGGATTGATCCCCGTGTAGAGGTCCCCCAGAAAGGCTCCCAGGAACGGCACCACCAGCCAGAAGTAAACCCAGAAGAGGATGGGCCCGACGTTGCGAGCACCCAATGCGTCCCCGCCTCGAGCCAAGGTGCCGATTCCGGCCACGATCACCAGCAACAAACCCAGGACACCGACGAAGTTGAGCGCTCCGAGTCCGATGGTCCGCCCGGGGGACTGCTGCCTGGGACCGTCCTGCAGGCGGGGATCGGGCCAAAGAGTGGCGAGGGCCAGGAACGTGATTATGAGCACCGCAGCGGCGCCGGCGGCAAAAAAGGTCAGCGGTACCGGAAGATCCAGACGTCCCCCGATCCCATGGCCGACAAGGGGGAATCGGATCAAGGAGCGCCCTCGAAGTCAACGATCGTCAGGCGATATCGAGGCACGAATCGGCACATGATCCAGCGAGGGTAAAACGTTCCCGACGTCAAAGGCGTAAAGGGGCCTCGTTTGCGGCCCTCGATTCCAGCACTGCTGGGTGCCCTCGATCAACGGCTTCCGGTCCTCGCGATTCAGGGAGAGATCCCGACCCCGCTCGGGGGACAAGCCGGGTGGAGGGGGATCAGGGAGTCACCTCGATGTCGACGAGGGTCAGGCCCAACCCCTCCAACTCGACCTCGAAGATTCCGGTGGCGTCCGCCACGAACTCGACCAGGACTTCTTCCTCCGGGATGGTCGCGAACAGGAGGTCATAGCCGTGGACGTGAATCTCGTCGACGACGTCCGCTTCGACTTCGAAGCGGACAGTCTCCCCGACTCTCACGCTGAGCGTGTCGAGGCCCTCGGTCTTGACACCGTCTTCCACCTTGATGCGGGGCACTTCGGCGGGTTTCGAAGTGGTGGTGGCCGCGGCCGTCGTTGTCGTTGCGGCGGAGGTGGCGGTCGTGGTGGGACCTGACGTCGTGGCTCCCGACGATGTCGTTGTGCCTGCTCTCGGGGTGGTCGTGGGAGAATCCGAGCCACCACAAGCGACCAGCACCAGGGTTAGACCAAGCGAAAGGACCAGGATTCGGCGCATCCACCGAGGGTAAAGGCGCCCGGTCACAAAGGAAGCGGACGGCCTAGGCGCCGGAGTCGGGTTCGTTCCGTTTCACTCGCCTCTTCAGATCACCCACGCGGGGCTTCGCCGGAGCGTTGGCCTTCGATTCGCGTTTGCGCCCTCGCAAGCTGTGCTCGGTTTCGCCCGTGCCTGGCTCGTCGTTTTGCTGTTTGGAAGAGTCGCGGCCGAATAGTCTGGGTGATGGCATCATTCCTTATCGGCACAATGCGGCCAAAAGTCGAGGACCCGGGACATTCAGGGGGTCCGGGTCCGAGGGCATAACACCCCAGGCAGGCCCCTCGGACCGCAACGTGGGCCAGGTGGAGCCTGGTCTGGCTCTCGGAGCACCCAGAAGTTCGCCTCGAAGGGGAGTCGCTGTTAGAGCGGTTCCGGCCAAGCAAGGCCCGTGACCCTGGTTTCGTCTGATCCGATCGCAAGACTCGACCACCTCCGATATCCTCTGCGGTGGCGTAGGATTCGCCACAAGCGACTTCTCACAGGAGGTGAGAATGAAAAAGGTTCTACTCGTGCTCACGCTCGTCGGCCTCGGGTTTCTGGCCTGGCGTTACTTCTCCAACGAGCCGGTCTGAGCTGTATCTTCGAGGCGGGTTGACCCCGCCTCGGTAAGTCGTCACTCGGCGAAGAACTCTCCGAGAAGCTTCGCCAATTGGTCCGCGTGCGACCACGGGAGTTCGTGGCGGGCGTCGTCGATTTCCTCGATCCTGGCGTCGGGTATGAGCGAGGCCAGTTCTCGCTGCCACTTCGGGGGCACCAATTGATCCCTGGCGGGGATCACGACCAGTGTCGGAGCGCTGATCCGGGAGAGGTGAGGTCGACCGTCGAATCGGAACAAGGCCAGGCTCGCAGCCGCACCTGCATCGGGATCGCGTCGGTGGGTTTCCTCCCACAGCCAGCGGGCATGTTTGGGATCGACGGCCCCCACCGCCAGGAGATACCCGGCCCTCACCTCCGGCGTGCCGGTCCCTGTCAGGCGCTCCCAGGCCCTCGTGACGAAGGCGCCGACATAACGTCCCACCTTCCACCCCTTTGGGTGATGCGACATCGCTCCCACCAGGGCAAGTCTCTTGACGATTTGCGGATGTCGGTAGGCCACGGCCTGCGCGATCGCTCCCCCCATCGAATACCCGGCGATCCCGACGGGATCCAGACCGAGCACACCGATAACCGCGGCGACATCGTCGGCTTCGTCTTCGATTTCGAAACGGCTGCGGTCGGACACCGAAAGCCCATGAGAACGATGGTCGATCATCACTACCCGAAAGCGATCTGCGAGCAAAGGCGCAACCTTGTACCACTCGGCCATGGATGAACCGGCCAGGCCGTGGATCAAGACGATCACCGGAGCCCCGACCGGACCGACCTCCCGTACCGAGATCTCCCGGTCGCCCGCGAACACCGTGCGGGCCGGGACCTTCCACGGATGCTCCTGCCGGGACCGCCATCGCGGCGGGACCA